>JAXDQN010000268.1:0-4955 GCA_034667865.1 Gammaproteobacteria bacterium | reverse complement strand
GCAGGCGAAATTCGAATCGCATCGCCAATAGGGCCTGCGTGACAGCAGGGTCTTGAATGACTCCGCAGGCCGCGCCGAATACTAGAAGCAGAAACATCGCGGGAATGACGCGATTTGTCAGCAATAGAAGAGTTCCCAAGAGTCCGATGCCCGCCACCAGCCAGTCGCCACTCATCAACTTGATGCCCTCGAGCATGAAGCTGAGTCCTAATCCCAAAACGATGCCGATCGCAATGAATCGCGGTACCAGCTTGGCTACGTAGGTCGCCGCCCCGGTAAGCCCCAGAATTAGCCAGATCAGGCCTGTGACCAGCCCGGCACTGAACACGGATGCCTGGGTGATCACCGCGGTCTGGGCCGCTTGGGTTACCGCCGCCGCCCCGATCGCTTTCATCGGTTGTACGGGGAAGGGTGTCTGGTAGTAGAAGCCGCAGACCACCATCGAGATACCGAACGTGAACAATATGCCAAAGGGGTCGATTTTAAGAACCGCGATGTAGGCCACTACAAACGGGATCAATGTGCCCAAGTCACCGAAGGCTCCCGCCCATTCCATTCGATCGAAGCGATTGCCGGAGCGAGTAGCTTGCTTGTCCATTCTCTGGGCCCGTCCGCGGAAGCGTTAGACAAAAAATGTATAACGCTATCTTACGCGAAGAAGAACGGACTGTGATTCGAGGAATTGAGCTAGGGTCAGGGGCGAGAAGGATGGCATCTCCATCGCTTCAAGCCCGATGACCGGCCGCTAGCGCTACATCATCTTGCCGAGTACGGGCACCAGCAGCAGCGCGACGATGTTGATGATTTTGATCAGCGGGTTGATCGCGGGACCTGCCGTGTCCTTGTAGGGATCACCGACGGTATCGCCGGTCACCGCGGCCTTGTGGGCGTCCGAGCCCTTGCCGCCGAAATTACCTTCTTCGATGTACTTCTTGGCATTGTCCCAGGCGCCGCCGCCGGTGGTCATGGAGATGGCGACGAACAAGCCGGTGACGATGGTGCCGATCAGCAGGCCGCCGAGCGCTTGAATGCCGGCGCCAGGTCCCATCAGGAAGTTCATGACGAACACCAGCACGATGGGCACGAGGATGGGCAGCAGTGAGGGAATGATCATTTCCTTGATGGCGGCCTTGGTCAGCATGTCGACGGCGCGCGAATAATCGGGCTTTGCCGTACCCTCCATGATGCCTTTGATCTCGCGGAACTGACGGCGCACTTCGTTGACCACCGCGCCGGCGGCGCGGCCGACGGCTTCCATGGCCATGGCGGCGAACAAGTACGGCACCAGGCCGCCGATGAACAACCCGATGATGACGGCCGGATTCGACAAATCGAAGGTGGTCTCGTGACCCAGGACTTCGCCCAACTTGTGGGTGTAGTCGGCGAACAGCACGAGTGCTGCAAGACCGGCGGAACCGATGGCGTAGCCTTTGGTCACGGCCTTGGTGGTGTTGCCCACGGCGTCCAGAGGATCGGTGACATCGCGCACCTTGTGATCCAGACCCGCCATTTCGGCGATACCGCCGGCGTTGTCGGTGATGGGACCATAGGCATCGAGCGCCACGATCATGCCGGTCATCGAGAGCATCGCGGTGGCTGCGATGGCGATACCGTAAAGACCAAGCAATTGGTACGAAGCCCAGATGCTCAACGTGACCGCCAGCACCGGCAGCGCGCAAGCCTTCATCGACACGCCCAATCCGGCGATGATGTTGGTGGCATGGCCGGTCTGCGAAGCCGAGGCGACGTGGCGCACCGGACCATATTCAGTCGCGGTGTAGTACTCGGTGATCACGATCATGGCTGCGGTCAAGGCCAAGCCGACCAAGGTGCAATACCATACGGCCATGGCCTGATCGCCCATGATTTGCTTGGATACGAAGTAGAACGCAATCGCCGAAATCACGGCGGATACACCCACGCCGCGATACAGCGCATTCATGATCTTGCCGCCCGGACGCGCCGACACGAAGAAGGTGCCGATGATGGAGGACACGATGGAAATCGCGCCGAGCACCAGCGGGAAGAGGATGGCACGCGCGCCCATGTTCACCATCACCAAACCGCCGAGCAGCATGGTGGCGACCAAGGTGACGGCGTAGGTTTCGAACAAGTCGGCGGCCATGCCGGCGCAGTCGCCGACGTTGTCGCCGACGTTATCGGCGATCACCGCGGGGTTGCGCGGATCGTCCTCGGGAATGCCGGCTTCGACTTTGCCGACCAGGTCGGCGCCGACGTCGGCACCCTTGGTGAAAATTCCGCCGCCCAAGCGCGCGAAGATGGAAATCAGCGAACCGCCGAAGGCGAGCCCCACCAGGGAGCGCAGCGCCAGGTCCGCGTTGCCCAACACTCGTGTCATCAGCAAAAAGTAGCCGGCCACGCCTAGCAGGCCCAAGCCCACCACCAACATGCCGGTGATGGCGCCGCCGCGGAAGGCGACCTTCAATGCGGCGTTAATGCCGCCATGCGCCGCTTGCGCCGTGCGCACATTGGCGCGCACCGAAATGAACATGCCGATGTAGCCGGCCAATCCGGACAGGATGGCGCCGGTGGCGAAGCCGCCGGCGGTCGGCCAGTCGAGGGCAAAGCCGATGGCCACGAACAAAATCACGCCGACCACCGTGATGGTCGTGTACTGACGATTCAGGTAAGCGCCGGCGCCGGCCTGGATGGCCGCCGCAATCTCCTGCATACGCGGGTTGCCGGCTGGTTGTGCCAGGATCCAGCGCACCGAAATGCCGCCGTAGAGGATTGCAACAACCCCTGCTGCAATAGCCAACCATAGCGCACAGTCAAGCGTCATGAGGAAATCTCCCTTCGGGTCTTATGTTATTGAAAGATATGCAAATTACGTTAAAAAAAGCGCCGCGACTATACCACAAACGGCGTCTTCAAGCGCTTCGGCACGCGGGCACCTTTGAGGGTCGCATAGGCGGGTAAGCCATTGCGGTACGGAGGGTAACCTTCGCCACCGATGAGGGGCAATAGATACCGACGGCACAGCGGGGTAATGCCAAATCCATCCTCGGTGATGAAGTTGCGCGGCACTTTCTTTTCTTGGTTGGCGATGGCCGAGATCGGCGCTTCGCCAATGACCCAGCGATAGGGCTTGGCGGACTTTCTGACGATGATGGGCATGACGGCATTTTTGCCCTTGAGCGCCAGTTCGACCGCGGCCTTGCCCACGGCATAGGCCTGATCGACGTCGACCTGGGAGGCGATATGACGCGCCGAGCGCTGCAGATAGTCCGCGACTGCCCAATGGTATTTGTACCCCAGAGCCTCCTGGGTCATTTGCGCGACCACGGGACCGACACCGCCCAATTGGGCGTGTCCGAAGGCGTCTTTGCCGCCGGCTTCGGCGAGGAACTTGCCGGACGCATCTTTCACGCCCTCAGAGACCACGACAACGCAGTAGCCGCGCTTTTCCACGGTGGCCTTCACCTTGGCAAGGAAGGTAGCCTTGTCGAAGGCAATTTCCGGAAATAGGATGATGTGCGGCGCCTCGCCGGCCTTCTCATTGGCCAAACCGCCGGCCGCCGCCATCCAACCCGCATGCCGGCCCATCACTTCCAGCACGAAAACCTTGGTCGAGGTGCGGGCCATGGAGGCCACGTCCAGCGCCGCTTCCTTGGTCGAGACGGCAATGTACTTGGCGGCAGAGCCGAATCCGGGGCAGCAATCGGTGACGGGCAAGTCGTTGTCGATGGTCTTCGGCACGCCGACGCAAATGATGGGGTAGTCCATCTGCACCGCGATTTCGGAGACTTTCTGGGCGGTGTCCATGGAGTCATTGCCGCCGTTGTAGAAAAAGTAGCCGATATCGTGGGCTCGAAATATGTCGATCAAACGCTCGTATTGGGCGCGGTTCTTCTCGAGCCCGGCCAATTTGTAGCGGGCGGAGCCGAACGCACCCCCCGGGGTGTAGCGCAGAGCCGCGATGGTGGCCTTGGTCTCCTTACCGGTGTCGATCATGTCCTCGGTCAGGGCGCCCAAGATGCCGTGCCGCCCGGCGTAGACCTTGCCGATCCTGGTGGGATGGCGGCGCGCAGTCTCGATCACTCCGCAGGCCGAGGCGTTGATGACGGCGGTGACGCCGCCGGATTGAGCATAAAAGGCGTTCTTTTTGGCCATGGGCACCTCTCGATAAGAGCCGCGCAGAATAGCCGATCAGCGTTGGTTTGACGACCGCGCCGCCCAAAGGTACGGTAGCGCGCTTTCGGCTAATCAGAGAAACATGCGCATAGTTCTATTGGGGGCTCCCGGGTCGGGCAAAGGCACGCAGTCGCAACGGCTGGTCAAAGCCTATGGCATACCGCAAATCTCAACCGGCGATTTGCTACGCGAGGCTGTGGCCAACGGCACCGAACTCGGACGCAGAGCCAAATCCGCCATGGACGCCGGCAAGCTGGTGGATGACGCCACGGTGCTGGGCATGATTCGCGAGCGCTTGAGCCGGCCTGACGCCGCCAAAGGCTTCATTCTCGACGGCTTCCCGCGCAATATTCCGCAGGCCGAAGCGCTCGAATCCATGCTGCGCGAGCTGGGCACTCCGCTCGATTCGGTGGTGCTGCTGAACTTGGATCTGGGGATTCTGTTCAAGCGACTCTCGGGCCGCCGCATCTGTGAACTGTGCGGACAGGTGTTCAACATCTACACATCGACGCCGGAGGCACTGGCGCATTGCGCGAAGGCTCCTGCGCACAAACTCACGCAACGCCCCGATGACAAAGAAGATGTGATCGGCAAGCGGCTGGAAGTTTATGAGGCGCAAACCAAGCCGCTGATAAAGCATTACACGGCCCTGGGGCTGCTCCGGGTGGTGGACGCGGATGCCGACATGGAGACCGTGTTCAAGAGCATCGAGCGAGCGGTGCAGGGCGAGGCGCGCGTCTAGGCGGGGCCGCCCAGGCGGGGCCGCCCAGGCGGCCCCGCCTAGGCCAAGGCGGCTTGCA
>JAXDQN010000267.1:0-2811 GCA_034667865.1 Gammaproteobacteria bacterium | reverse complement strand
CTTGTGCGCTTCCAGCTCGGCCTTTTCGCGGTTGGCGAGTTCCTCGGTGGGCCCGATGATGATGACATTGTCCTGGCGGCGCTTATCGAGCCCCTTGGTGCGAAGCACGATGTCGAGAGCCTGGTCCCAAGGCACGTTCTGCAGGCGCAAAGTCAGGTTACCGGTGACCGAGTCGCTGACGACGATGTTCTGACCGCTGGTATCTGCCAACAGCTGCAACACCGAAC
Source organism: Gammaproteobacteria bacterium (assembly GCA_034667865.1). Taxonomy (GTDB): domain Bacteria; phylum Pseudomonadota; class Gammaproteobacteria; order Steroidobacterales; family Steroidobacteraceae; genus Bog-1198. Next base: position 2,584 of record JAXDQN010000267.1, on the reverse strand, counting down.
GCACGTCGATGTCCTGGAAGTTCAAGGTCAGGCGTTCGCCGGTGTATTCCTTCTTCTCTTCCTGCGCATTGCGCTTCAGCGACGGTTTGATTTCGATGGTGTATTGATTGTCCGACTGATACGCCAGCTGCTCGAAGTCGCCCTGCGCGCTGATCACCAGGCGTGAGCTGCCTTCCACGCGGACGGCATCGACGGTCTGCACCGGCGTGGCGAAATCCATGACGTCATAGCGGCGCATCAGATTCTTGGGCATCAACGTGCCGGCGAAGTCGACCACGATCTGATTGCCTTCCTGGCGTACATTGACCGGAGTGCGCGGATCGGAGAGCTGCACGATCACGCGGCCGGTGCCATCGGAACCGCGGCGGAAATCGATGGTGCGGATGGCGCGTTCGGCTGAGGCGGCGCCCGTGACCGTGCTGGCGCGCGCCGTAGCGGGCTTGCCGACCTCGGCACCAGGCTGCTGGCCCAGTGTCACGATGATGTCATTGCCTTCCACCTTGGTGGTGTAGGGCAGCAGCGAATCGACATTCACGACCAGGCGGGTGCGGCCATTGGCTTCCGCGGCGAGTACGGTGTCGACTCCGCCGGAGCGCACGTCGATGCGGCGCGAAGCCAGCGCCAGGGTGGTGTTCGGCAAATCGAACGCGATGCGCGCCGGCTTATCGATGGTGAACGGCAGCGGCTCGGGAGCAGCGCCGTCCATGTGCAACTTGAGCTGCACCTGCGAGCCGGACAGGGTCTGCACGTCGATCGACGTGAGTTTGACCGGATCGGCCGCGCGTGCCGTGAAGGTAACCGCGGCCAGTGCGAGCATTGCCGCACCCATCGCCGCCGTTCGTATTTGCTTGCTAATCATGCTTTCTTTCTCCCTGTGGCCTCAATCAGCCAACGCCAATGAGGCCGGTCGCTCGATATAGCCGCCGAGACCATCCGGGATGATTTCGACCAGGCTAATTTTTCCGCCGGTTATTTCAGTCACTTTGCCATCGTTTTGCCCGAGGTAATTGCCGGGCTGAACCTTGTGAACGAGGCCGTCTTTGGATTGCACCAGCCCGTAGAAACTGCTGCCCACCTTGAAGGTGCCGACCATCTTCAATGTGTCGAGCGAGAATCCTTCCAGGAATTCGCGATTGCGGCGCGAAATCGGACGCAGGCTGGCCGCGCCATTGGCGCTGCCGGGTCCCTGGGGTTGGAACGGCGACCGCACATTGTTGGCGGCGTAGACATAGGTCTCGTACGGCTTCACTTCCGGCAGCGGCTGAATCCGGCCGCCGGGCTTTTTCTTGGTGGTGTCGATCCACTTTTGCAGATCCGATTGGCCGCCCGAGCAGCCGCTTAAGACGGACGCGGACAGCAGCGCGGACAGCACGCAAATGCTGGATAACTTATTCACGTGGCGCCTCCGCTCTTCTTAGGTCCTTTCGCTCCGCCTTCATCCTCGATGTAGCGATAGGTTTTGGCGGTGACGTCCATGATCAGATTGTCGTAGCCGCCCTTGGAGGCGTCGACCGGCGTGATCTGGATGTCATGCAGCGTCACGATGCGCGGCAGGGCGGCAATCCCGCTGACGAAGCTGCCGAACTCATGATAGCTGCCGACCAAGCGGATTCGGATCGGCAGTTCCGCATAGAAACCGTTGCCTTTCTCGCCGCCCGGCTGGAACAGTTTTTCCTGCAATCCTGACGCGAGGCCGGTCTGCGAAATGTCCACCAACAGATTCGGGACCTCGGTCTTACCGGGCAATTGGCGCAACATGGCGCCGAAACTGCGCTCCATTTCGCCCAGCTGGGCCTTGTATGCCTCGAGATTGGCGGCACGCTGCTGCTTGGCTTCGAATTGCGCGCGGAGTTCCTGCTCGGTCTGTTCCGCCTTAGCCAACTCCGGACGATCGTTGTCCCAGATAACCATCCACCAGCCGAAGGCCGCCAGCACTGCAAATGCCAATGCAACGAAAAAGCCGCGTATTGGTAAAGGCCAACGGCCTACGTCGCGCGGATCGAGAGTTCGAAGTTGTTCGATGAAATTCATTTCGCCGCAACCTTCTTGACCGTAGTTTCGCCGCCGTTATCGAGGTCCACGCCGACCACATCGCTGGTGACTGTGAAGCTGTAGCCGCCGGTCGGCGAGTTCTGCGCCGTCTCGACCACTTGCAGCACGGGGTTGTCCATCCAAGTCGACGAATCGATGTTGCGCATGAAGGTCGAAACGCGCGTGCTCGATTGCGCAATGCCGTGAATCTCGAGCTTCTTGCCGGCTTCCTTGATAGTGGTGAGATAAATGCCCTCGGGCACCGTCTTTACCACCTCATCGAACAAATGCACGATCTCGGGACGCTTGCGCTGCAGCCGCTCGATGATCTCCATGCGGGCGACCAGGCGTTGCTTGCGGTTTTCCAGGTCTTGGATGTCGGCGATCTGCGCATCGAGCTTGACGATCTCATGCTTCAAAAGATTGTTCTTCGCGTTCTGCGCGTCGATCCAGCTGCTGTAAAGCAGCTTGCCGCCGCCGATGAATACGCCGGCGGCAATCGCCGCGCCGACAAGGGCGACCATGAATTCGCGCCGTCGAACCTTTCGTTCTT
>JAXDQN010000266.1:0-2553 GCA_034667865.1 Gammaproteobacteria bacterium | reverse complement strand
CTCGCCGTCGGACGGATCGCTCACCCTGCTCTGCGCGCGACTCGAGCGCGGTTTAAGCGGACGACCGCGGTCCTGCGGATCGTTAGGGACACCCCCTTGCGGATCTGTGAAATTATTGTGGTTGCCGGCGGTATTGGACCAATCGCCGCTGATGTCCGGTTGCCCGTCAACGAGGCGCTTGCCGTTCCAAGGTCCCGACACAATGGCCGGTGGGTTCATCTCGAAGTGCAAGCCATTTTGCGGAGGCGTAGCCTGCGCAGATGGCTTTGACGGCGCTGAAGGGGCTTGCTCAGCGTAGTCCATGACCGGCGTCACGCAGGCCATGCCCGCGATCACAAGGCCTGCGATCGACAACGTACCGCGGCTCATTGCTTCGGCATCGGATAGTACTGATCGTATTCCAAGGTGTAGCAATAGTTCTCGATCAGCTCGAATTTCGGCTCGCGATGACGATACAGGAACACCTCGATGTTCCAGGGTTTGCTGAATACCGTCGGATCCTCGAGCGTTGCCTTGTAATCGATTGTATTCGCATCGATCAAGGTCCACCGCTCGACCACGTGCAGCGCTTCATCGTGAAAATCACCGGCGCGCGACAGCCATGTTTGGTCATTGAAATCCGTGACGTCGACTACCAAAGTGTCACCCTCCCAGTGACCGCGTGAGTCGCCCAACCAAAATTCCTGGTGTGGATCCACGGGGTGAAGCGTGCCGTCCGTATGAATGGTGCGAACGGAATGGCCGAACTCGAAAAAGACGGTCACATCTTGAGCACGCTGAAAGATCTGAAACGGTTCGGGATAGTAAATCCCACGCGGCGTACCCAGAGTCCAACATTTCAGGCGCGGATCCTGCTTGAGCCGATCGGCAAATTCTTCTGCTTCGCCGCTAGCGCATCCGGCGTGTACGGGATCATGCCACCCTCCACGATGCCCGCACCCGGCGGTGCATCCTTGCGGCCGGAATGCGGCTGCAAATCGAAGTCCGCCGCACTGGTGGTCTGCCAGATACCGGATAAATCCGGCTTTCCGTCCGGGGAGCGCGGGATTCCAGCCGCTCGCGGACGAGAATTTGCCGCAAAGGCCAGCGCCGAGACAAGTATTGCGGCGGTGAGTGAAATGCTCAACTGCAGGCGCCGTGTCTTCATCGGTCTCGTACCCGTCAGTTGTCCGGGGACGGCGCCGGTGTATTCGGCGCGCCACCCGTCTGAAACGAGCGTCCGTCGGCCAACGTGATGGTCACCGCGTAGCCGAATGCGCCGCCGTTCTTCGACATGAAACCCTTCACATGTATCGCCGCGCCGGCCGCCAGATCGTTCTTCTCCAAGCCTTTGCTGGCCAGCGCATTGGGCGCCCCCAATTCGACGCCCCAATTGGTCACTTTGCCGTCCGCACCTCTGACGTCGAAATAGAGCCAGCTATGCGGATTCACCCAACGTGCCTTGGTGACCGTGCCCGCCAAATCCAGCGGCTTGTCGCCATCGTATTCGGCTGCGAAGGCGTGATGGGCATGCGCCGCAGGCGAGGCCGCCATCAGAACAATCAAAGCACCCAGTACCACCAGACGACTCGAGTCGGCGGACGCTCTCGCTAAGAAAGTCTCATACATCAAGGATCGAACTCCCGATAAGTCATGCCGCGATCAACTTCTTCGGCGGGTGCACTTCGCTTGTGCAAGCCGCGCGCCAACTCGACCATCACGCCCCAAATAGCGAATGCGAGGCCGCAAATGACTGACTCATCGGTTGGACTTTTGGCCAAGGTGCTGCTTTTTGAACAGCGAGCTGCTTAGTTCCGCTCATGGCGGAGGATGTCACGAACGCTGTCCGAGGTGAGTTCGGCAACGACGGGATCACTTGGTTGGGATACCAGAACTTCAGATGGCAACCTTCACACACTTGGTCGATCGCGCCTCCTGCGCTTACCAAGCGTGTCGGGTCCTTTGCGTCGATTGCCGATAACGTTGTCAAGGCGGCCAGGCGTAACGCGACGGCGAAGCCGTTGAAAGTGGATCGCTGTGCGTCGATGAGTTCCTGAATGTGCGCCGAATCCAATACGCCGGCCGCCTCGGCGGGGAAATCACGTGCACCCACGCGTCGCCCCTCGATCTCCAACAAATTTGCACTCTCCACCAGGATCAGTGCAGCGCGCCGGACTTCGAGCCATTCTGCATCCGTGCGCGGCTGCTGTACGGTTTCACCGTCGTTGGTTAGCGTCGTCTCCACCGCATTCCAGACGCCATCTGCCGAGGGGTCCACTACCGCTTGCATCAGCTCTTGAATCGAGGCGACTGGATGTTGGAGCGGCGGCGTTGGATTGACGTGAGGCGAGCAGCCGCCGAACAGCGAGACGACTGCGCCCAGTGACGCATAGCAAATGAAAGATCTCATAGGCTGGAACGCCAGCAAGCGGCGTGCCACTAGAATGCTGACGACGACTCATAGCACCCTTCCGCGCTCATTTCAGCTTCAAATGCTGTTTCTAAACTCTTCAAGACTTTGTTCTGAAGTGCTGAGTCCGCAGCCGCCTTTTTGTCCATAAAAGCAAACATGAG
>JAXDQN010000265.1:0-3287 GCA_034667865.1 Gammaproteobacteria bacterium | reverse complement strand
CAGGTCACAGTTTGGGCCATCGCGACCCAAAACCGCTGCCTACTCAGATCCGGTTGGCCAGGCTACTGATCGATAGCCAACCAAATAGCCTTCGGCTCGGTGAAGTTCTCGATCGCGGCATCGCCGTGCTCGCGACCCAGGCCCGATTCGCCGGATCCGCCCCAGGGCAGACGCACGTCGGTATAGCCGTAGGTGTTGATCCACACTGTGCCGGCCCTCAAGCCCGCCGCGACGCGATGCACGCGACCGATGTCCGCGCTCCACACGCCGGCCGCCAGGCTATAGGCCGTGCCATTGGCGATGCGCAGCGCATCCGCCTCGTCATCGAAGGGAATCACCGACAACACCGGCCCGAAGATTTCTTCCTGCGAAATGCGCATCTCGTGCTCCACATTCGCAAACACCGTCGGCTCGACGAAGTAGCCCTGATCGCCGACGCGCTCGCCGCCGGTGACGATGCTGGCGCCTTCCGCCTTGCCGATCTTGATGTAGTCGAGCACGGTTTTCATTTGTCCCGCTGAGATGACCGGACCCATGGTGGTCTTGGGATGGGTCGGATCGCCCACCTGAATTGCGCGGGCGCGTTCCGCCAAGCGCTGAACCACTTCGTCATACACCGGACGCTGCACCAGCACGCGCGATCCGGCCGAACAAACCTGACCGGCGTTGAAGAAAATTCCAGACGCCGCGGCCCGCGTTGCACGCTCCAGATTCGCATCGGCGAAAATGACGTTCGCGGATTTGCCGCCCAATTCCAGGGTGACCTTTTTGAAGTTCGAGGCCGCACCTTGCATGATGCCGCGCCCGACTCGCGGCGAACCCGTAAAGGTCACCTTATCGATGCCCGGGTGATGCACCAGCGCTTCGCCGACCACACTGCCCTTGCCGGTCACCACATTCAACGCGCCGGGCGGCAAACCCGCCGCGAGAAACAGTTCGGCCACGCGCAGCATCGACAGCGGCGTCAATTCCGCCGGCTTGACTACCACTGTGCAACCGCAGGCCAGCGCGGGCGCAATCTTCCACATGCCGATCATCAGCGGAAAATTCCACGGCACGATGGCGGCCACGACGCCCACCGGCTCGCGCACCGTGTACGTCAAGGCGTCGGGGCGCGCGGGGATCACCTGGCCGGTGATCTTGTCGCACCAACCGGCGTAATAGCGCACGGTATCGATGACTGCGGCCATGTCCTGGCGCCTGACGGCGGCCAGCGGCTTGCCGGCATCGAGACTTTCGATTTCGACCAGCTCTTCCTGATGCTGTTCGAGCAGAGCGGCGGCGCGCTGCAAAATGCGGCCGCGTTCCGCCGCCCGCATGCCGCCCCACACCTTGAGCGCCGCCCGCGCAGCGCTGACGGCCTGATCGACATCCGCCTTGCCGCCTTGCGCCACTTCGGCGATGGGTTGCTCGGTCGCAGGATCCAAGTCGATCGAATATTCGCCGGAGGCAGGCGCAATGTGCTTGCCGCCGATGAACAGTTCGTAGTGCTTCAGATCAGCTTTTTGGTCCATGCCTATCTCCTTGAAATTCGCCGTTCAAACTTGCGTTGGCGCGTGCACCAGATTTGGTGGGCTTTCAAGTGTGGAATCAAGGCAGAAACCGGTCTAATCGTTTAACCCTATCGCTCGATAGGTCTCACTAATGAGTGCGCTCCGTCACGTTATTGACCGATCGAAGAGCTGCTGCAAGTCGAGGCGGCGCGCAATTTCCCATACCGCACCGGTGATGGGCGCCAGCGCGGGTTGATTGCGCGCGATGATGCCGATGCCGCGCGTCACCGGCGGCAGCAAGGGCTTGGCCTGTACGCGGCCGCGCATGTCCAAAAAATGCAGCAGACTGTGGGGCACGACGCTGCACAATCCCGCGTCGCTGACTTGCGCGTACAGCGCGAACAGCGAATCGGTCTCCAGCACGACGTCGGGCTTTACGCCCGCGCGCCGGAATGCCGCATCGATGACCTGTCGATTGCGCATTTTGCCGGCCAACAGACACAGCGGCAGACGCGCCGCTTGTTCCCAGGTCAGTGTCGGCTCGAGCGCCGCATCGCTGCTTGCCAGCAGCACGAAGCGCTCCTCGAACAGCGGCAGCGTTTCGAAGCCCTCGAGTACGCCATCGTCCAAATAGGTCAGCCCCAGATCGAGTTCGTACTGATCCAACCCCGCGACGATGGACTCTGCGCTCAGCGATGCGACACTGAAGCGGATGTTGGGATAGGCTGCGTGACAGGGCGCCGTCAGAAATGCAGCCACCGTCGTCGTCGTTGGAATTGCACCGATACGCAGCGTACCCGTCATGCTGGATTTGGCGACGGATGCGTCCTCGCGCATATGCGAGAGTGACGCCAAGGTTTGCTGCGCCCAATCCAAAACGCGTTCGCCTTCGATGGTAAATCCGAGAAAGCGCCGGCCGCGCTGCACGATCATGATTCCCAGTTCCTTCTCCAGGCTGCGGATCGCCGAGGAGAGCGCCGGCTGGGAGACATGACAAGCCTCCGCAGCTTTGGCGAAATGTTTTTCGCGCGCCAGGGTCACCAAGTATTCGAGCTGCCGGATGAACATACCGAGCTATCTTGCCGTAAAATACTTGGACTATGTCGCTACCAACTGAAATGAAGGTCATTCACATCGCCGCACCCGGCGGCCCCGAGCAACTGCAGCCGGGCACGCGCCCCATGCCCAAACCGGGCGATGGCGAGGTGTTGGTGCGGGTCGAAGCGGCGGGCGTGAATCGCCCCGATGTCATGCAGCGCCAGGGCCGCTATCCGCCGCCGGCCGGCGCCTCCGATCTGCCCGGCATGGAAATCGCCGGCGAAATCGTCAGCTTGGGCGCAAACGTCAGCGGCCTCGCCGTGGGCGACAAAATCACTTCATTGCTGCCGGGTGGCGGTTATGCGGCCTACGCCGTAGCTGCGGCGCCATTGTGCATGCCCATTCCGCCCGGCTTGACCATGGTGGAGGCGGCTGCCATTCCCGAGACTTTCATGACGGTGTGGACCAATCTGTTCGAGCGCGGCCGATGCAAGTCCGGCGATACGGTGTTGATCCACGGCGGCACCAGCGGCATCGGCACCACCGCCATTCAGTTGGCGAGTGCGCTCGGCGCCAAGGTTTACGCCACGGCCGGTTCCGATGACAAGGCGCGCGCTTGCGAGAAGCTCGGCGCGATTCGCGGCATCGACTATCGAACAGAAGATTTCGTCGAAGTCATCCGCAGCGCCACTCAAGGCTATGGTATCGACGTGACCTTGGACATGGTGGCCGGCAGTTATGTGCCGCGAAACATCG
>JAXDQN010000264.1:0-9084 GCA_034667865.1 Gammaproteobacteria bacterium | reverse complement strand
CCAGGCGAACTTCCGGCACTCCGAGAGAACAATATGAATTCGATCGTTAGTTTGGTTCAACGCACTACCGCTGCCGCTCCATTGGCGCTCGCGCCGCTGAATGCCACCAGCTTGCGCGATCAGGCTTATTTGCTGCTCAAAAGCGCAATCGCCGACACGGATATTTACGACCCGCAACAGGAGCTGCGGCTCGATGAGCGCCAACTGACCACCGCGCTCGGTGTCAGCCGCACGCCGATTCGCGAGGCGCTGTCGCTACTGGAACAGGAAGGCTTCATCCGCACCGTCCCGCGCCGTGGCATTTACATCATCCGCAAATCCAAGCGCGAAATGATCGAGATGATTCAGATGTGGGCGGCGCTCGAATCCATGGCCGCGCGTCTCGCCACAGTGAACGCCACTGATTCGGAAATCGCCAAACTGCGCCATTTGTTCGACGAGTTTCAGAGCTCGCCGCCGTCCGAACACTTGGGTGAATATTCCGACGCCAACATCGCATTCCACACCGCAGTGATCGCATTGGGCGGCTCGCAGACCATAGTCGATGCCACCAAGAACTTACTGCTGCACGTGCGCGCGATTCGCCGCGCCACGATTACTCAAAGCGACCGCGCTGCGCGCTCGATCATCGACCATCTGAAGATCATCGAAGCCTTGGAAAGACGCGACACCGATCTCGCCGAGCAGCTGACTCGTCAGCACACGCTGGATCTGGCCGAGCACGTCGAACGCCACTGCGAATTTCTCGAATCTGAAGCCTAAGGATTCGCCGCAGCTTCGCGCTCGCCCCACTGACCCAGTGTCTGCAGGACGCTGGCGCCGGCACGGCGCAAATATTCTTCCTGCTGAGCGGCGCGCACCTGTCCGGTGATCGCACCCGGCGCCACCGAGCGCACACCGGCCAAGGTATTGGCGTTGGCCAGCGCCGCCCGCAATCCAGCCGCATCGACACTCAGCGGAATCCCCGACTCGATCTTTAGATAAATCTTGCCGCTGGCTTGATCGGCAAAATTGACGCAGCGGAATCCCTTGACGCAGCGCCGCAGGAACTCCACGTTTTTTTCGGCCGCGAGCAAACCCGGGTCGCGGTAGAGTTTTTCGGCGCTCTGCGCATCGACATTGAGGCGCGCATAGCGCTGGATGTCCAGCATACGGTTTACGTCCAACACATTGAAGGTCTCGTTGTCGCCGAAGGCCACCGTCCGCGGCCGCTCGCCAAAACGCACGGTGTTGTCGAGAAACTCGAACTGAATGCGCTTGTCGCCCCGCAAAATCCAAGTAAAGAACACATCGGGAATGCCTGAGTAGGCTTCCACGGCATGCGCCAGCGTGTCATCCACCGCCTTGTAGCGCCCAAATTCCAGGCCGCGGTTCCATGCGCGTTCGACCAGCATCTCCGGCGGAGTGATCATGAAAAACAGAAACACCGATTGCCCGAAGCGGGTCAGAAGATTACTGCCGGCCTCTCCCGAATCCGGCGCAAAACTGTCGAAACGGAATCGATCGATCAGCAGGTGCGACATCTCGCCGCGCATCTGTTTGCGCGCCATGTAGCGGTCTAATTTCTGATCGACGATCTGCAGCTCCTCGGCCGTGCATGCGCCGGCATATTTGTGAGCGCGGCCCAGCGAGGCATAGTCGAGCAATTGCTTGCGCCAGATGTCCGGACTGATCAACGCGAAATCGCTCCATTGCAGGCCAATGTCGCCGGTCAGTTTCTTCTGCAGCGGCCGCAGCGTGCTCTTGCCCGATGCGGATGCGCCCTTGGTGTTGATCACCACGGGATGCTCCTGGCGCGGCAGCAATCGGTAGCCCTCGACGCGCGCGGCCTCGATCAGCACCGGGGCGATCACCTGACCGATGACCTCGCTGCCGTAGTCGTTGCAAGCCAGGCTGGCCGCGATGACCTTGATCAAATCGTGCGTGCCCCACGCCTGGCCCTGGGTCGCAAATAATGCCGACATGACTCTCGCCAACGCCTTGGCCGCGGCCGCCGTCATGGGGTCGGACTCCGCACCCGGCATGCGCTGAATCTTGGCAATCTCCCCGGGACCCCAACCGCGCCCCACATCGCGCAGCGCGGCAGCGATGCAGTCCTCGAGGTTTTTGCGCATTCGCTCATAGGCGCCGACGATGGCCGCGGACTGCGGTCCGACGTGTCGCGCCAGCAGCTGCCGCACGATCTCGCGGAAGTTCACGCCAAGATCGCCGATACGCGAACCATCCGGCACCGCGAAATCAGCGGTGACCCGGATCAGCACCTCATGCAGCGCCAGCCGCTCGGGCCGAAACGCCGCCAATTCGCACAGCGTCAACCCGGTCAGATCGCGCAACTCGCGCGCCGCGGCAAGACTGGTAAATACATTCTCCGGCCGGAACACGGTCGCAAGATGACGCAACTCCTGGGGAATCTGCGACTGAATGCCCGGGTTCCATGCCCCGAACTTGCCTTCAGAGTCGCCGTCAGGCTGCATCGTGAGCATCCAATTTGGCGCTGGCCGGATACATGCGCAGCGGCGGCACCTCGCCGCGCAGCAGCTTCTGTTGGACGTCCTGCCAATAGCGCACCGTCATCAGATCGGCATTTATTTCACGAAAGTAGCGGCGGGCCGAATCATTATTGAACTGCATGCCGTGCTCGAGTTCCTCGGGAAGAAAGACGACGCCCTCCTCGAAGTACCAGGCAGGAATGTCGTCCTCGCCCGGCTCGCGGTCCAGATTGGTGCGAATCTTGACCTCGGTGAGTTTTTCGACGGCGTCGTAGTCGAACAAAAACACGCGGCCGTAACGGCCGACGCCATAATTTCTCGAATCCAAATCCTTGTTGAAAATATTGGTGGCGGCGTTATTGCGGATGCAATGACCCAGGCTGGCAATGGCGGTGCGCATCTCATCCTCGCTGGCGCGCTCCAGGTACACGGGCATCGGTACGATCTTCAGCTGCACGATCAGTGTGTCGAGATACACGCCATCGTCGGCGACCTGCACGCTGCCTGCAGCCTCGGTGCTGAGTTCGCGCAGCAACTCCGCATCGAACATCTCGCGATCGAGCCGCAGCTTGAAATACATGACGTTGTCCAACATGCTGCCGGCGCGATTGATTTCGTGCACCACGCGATATTTCTCGGTAACTGCCGCGACACCGGGAAAAGCGCCCCACTTATAAGACTGGGTGGGATGATCGCGGATCACCTTCAGATGATAAGAGCAGGCATCGAAGGTGAAGCCGAGCGCAACCGTCCCCGGCACCCCCGGCGAGCGCTGGAATTTCTCGGCGCCGCTCAATTGCGCAGTGATCTCGTTCAAGATCGCGACCTTGCCCACATGGTTGTAGCCAATGGTGGAATAATGCTCTCCCAGCGGCCGGCGCGGCATCATGCTGAACAAGAAGACGCAGGTTTGATAGTACAGCCGCGTCGTTACATGCAGGTTCGCCAGCGTCGAGCTGAACAGGTTATGAATTTCGGAGACCCGATGCAACACCGCGTCGGCGAATATGCCGGTGCTGCCGTTGAGAAGCGCCACCACGAACGGCACCACCGTTTCATCGGCAAATACCCAGCGGCCGACCACGAAGGCGCTGCGGTCGCGAAAAAATCCGGCCTCCACCACGTCCAGGGCGATCGGCACGGGAGAACCCGCCTCAATGTAAAGAATTTGCTCGGTGCGCTCGAGAATCTTTTGCGCATCCCCGGCGAGATTGCGAAACGGCACGGAAAACCCCGGCACCTGCAAGGCGCTGACGATGATTTCGCGCCCGATTGCACCTGCTACGGGCAAGCGCCGATGTACCGATGCCATCGACAGCGCCCGCAGCTTGCTGGGCGGTGGAAACGAATAGGCCACCGGCCGCCACAATCCCTGTCCTATGTTGCGTCGCAGGGAGTGCGCAAAGCTAAAGGCGATATCGGCCTCATAGCGATCGACGATCATGGCAATGAACAAACGGTCGAGCGGATCCCACACTGCGGCATCCGTGCCGAGCGCCGGAAAGCAGGCGCGCAGCCGCGGTCCGTGTTCGGCGATATAGCGGCTATACAGGCCCAGGCGCTCCATGCTGATGCTGACGGAGGCGCGCGGATCCATGGTCTCAAAGGCGCGCTTGGCGCGAAACGGGTACTCGCACAGCTGGCTGTAAAAATCATCGAAGATGGCCAGTATCAATTGCGCAGCCGCGGCGACGCGATCGGCAACACTTGCCAGCTTCAGCCGGGAATAAGCTGCTTCTACCTCCGCCTCAACCACTGTTGCGCAGTGCGGTGGCGATCGCGTTGATGGAGAGTTGAATTCCCTCCCGCACCCGCGGATCGCTCTCGCCGGCACGATGGCGCTTGAGTAATTCCACCTGCAGCAAATTCAGCGGCTCTATATAAGGAAGCCGCAGGCGAATCGAGGCATCGAGCAGCGGATGATTCTCCAGCAAGCGCGACTGGCCGGTTAGGCCCAACAAACACTCCTGGGTCAGCAGCCACATATCGCGGATGCGGCCGAACAGTGCCTCGCCCAAGGCCGGGTCGTTCACCAAGGTGACGTAGCGGGCCGCAATCCCCATATCCGACTTCGACAGCACCATCTCTAAATTATCGACCGTGGCCCGAAAGAACGGCCATGCATCCAGCATTTCGCGCAGCAAGCCACGGTCCGCGGCGCGCAGCGCCTCGCCGACGCCAAACCAGCCGGGCAACATGACCCGTGCCTGGGCCCAGCTGAACACCCAGGGGATGGCGCGCAAATCTTCGATACGCTGCGAATTGGTCCGAGATGCCGGCCGCGAGCCGATCTTCAGTTCGGAGATTTCGACCAAGGGAGTCATCTGCCGAAAAAAAGTCGGAAAGCCTTCGGTTTCGTACACCAGATGCCGATAGGCGCGAAACGCCTGTTGCGACAGCTGCTCCATCGCGACGGCGAAGCGGCTGGCAATCTCGCCGGACAACGACGCCTTTTCCAGCGAGGCCAACGCCGTGGCGGCGGTGATGGATTCCAAATTGGTGGCGGCGCTTTCCTGAGTACCGTACTTGGCGGCGATGATTTCGCCCTGCTCGGTGATGCGAATGCGTCCGCGCACAGTTCCGTGCGGTTGGGCGCGAATAGCCGCAAATGACGAGCCGCCGCCGCGGCCCACGGCGCCGCCGCGCCCATGGAAAATCTGCATCGGTGTTTTGTGCTGTTCGAATACCGCCGCCAAACCGCGCGTGGCTTGGTGCAAGCTCCACACCGAAGTGAGATAGCCGCCATCCTTGTTCGAGTCCGAGTAACCCACCATCACTTCTTGAAAATCGTGCGCGGCGGTGATCGACGCCGTTTCCGGCAGGTCGAGCCACGCCTGCATGACCTGCGCGGATCGCTCCAGATCGCCGATGGTCTCGAACAGGGGAATGGCCATGATGGCGGCCGAAGGCTTGTCGTGACCGCGATACAGGCCGGCCTCCTTCAGCAGCACGTTGACTTCGAGCAAATCCGAAACGCTTTCGCATTTGGAGATGATGTACGCCCTGATGCAGCCCGTCCCGTAGCGTTGCTGCGCTTCCGCGGCGGCGCGAACAATGCCTAACTCCGATAGGGTCTCGGCGCTATAGCTGGCAAAGGGGCTTGCCAATAGACGTTCGCTGGCGAGTTCACCGCGCAGCAACGTCACTCGCTCGGCCTCGGTTAATGACTCATAGTCGGCGGCCGCGCCGGCCACCTTGAGCAACTCCGCCACCACGCGCGCATGCACATCCGCATTCTGGCGCAGATCCAGGCTGGCCAGATGAAAGCCAAAAGTCTCGACCGCCCGGTACAGGCGCGACAGCGCGCCGCTGCCGCTCAAGCGGCCTTCGGATTTGAGCGACAGCTCCAGCATTTTCAGATCCGCGCGCAGCGCATCCGCGCTCGGATAGGCAACACCGCTGACCGTGGCGGGCCGCGGCGCGCTGCGGCCGGTCAGATTTTGATAGGTCGCCGCGAGGCGCGCGTACATGCCGGTGATGGCGCGCCGATACGGTTCATCGGCGCGGGCCGCGTGTGCATCGCCGCTGCGCGCCGCCAACTCGGCAACGGCCGGCGAAACAGTCGTCAACTCAGTGGACAACGACAGTTCCGCGCCGAGCGCATTCAATTGCTCCAGATATTCGGACAACAATGCCTGACTGGATTTCCCCAGCGCCAGCCGCAACGAATCCGCCGTAACGTGCGGATTGCCGTCGCGGTCACCGCCGATCCAGCTGCCGAGCCGCAGAAAACTCGATGTACGCACGCCCAGCAATCGCTCCCAGCGCAAGTACAGCGCGGGAATGACGGGCAAAAAGACATCGCGCAGATAAGTCAGCGCGGTGTCCACCTCGTCCGCCACATACAGTCTTTCGTGGCGCAGCGCGCGCGTCTGCCACAGCAAGGCGATTTGTGCGGCGATCGCCTCTTCGATGAGCTCGCCCGACACGGTTTCGGTCATTCCCTGATCCCGCTGGCGCATCAAGGCAGCGATGCGATTGCGGTGATCCAGCATGCTCTTGCGCATCACCTCTGTGGGGTGGGCGGTGAGCACCGGGGTAATCTGCGCGCGCTCCAACATGGCAGCAACCTGGGTTCGATCGATGCCCTGACTCTGCAGAAAATTCAATGCCGAACCCAGCGTACCGTCCGTATCCGCTGCCGCCGCGCGCCGGTCTTCCGCCAAATTGGCCAGCATGGAAAACAGCATGAAGCTGCGCACGAAGGAGACGGTCTCGTCCAGGGACAGGGAAGCCAGATCGGCGGTCACCCCGCGGGGATTGGCAACCCCCCGGTAGCGGTCGACGGAGGCGGCGCGAATCGCCTCGATACGCTCAAAAAGTGCGTCGCCGCCGTAAGTGCGGATTACATCGCCAAGCAGCTTGCCGAGGAACCGAACATCGGCATTTTGGACAATCGCTCGCGGTATGGCTGTGGGAATCGCTGGCGCTGCTGTCATAGGGCTGGTTATGGTCACAGAATCAAGAATATAAGCCATATCCTACAAGCGTGCCGGGAGGCGGCTGCTTAAGGGGCCCGGCGCTGGCCGATATAGTGCGTAGCGACGAATCCTAACTCGCGCTTACCCTGTCGATCGGAGTAGAACAATGATTACCAAAAGCTGGCTCGGTAGCCTCATTCCTGCCCTATTGCTGGCCATAGCCATCCCAGCCGTCTCGCTGGCCCAAGTGTCGGTCAATGTGTCCGTCAATGTGCCGCCGCCGGAACTGCCGGTGTACGACCAACCCCCCATTCCCGGAGACGGCTACATCTGGGCGCCGGGTTACTGGGCCTGGAGCGATGACGATCAGGATTATTACTGGGTGCCCGGTACCTGGGTGGAAGCGCCCCAGCCGGATTACCTGTGGACCCCCGGGTATTGGGGCGCCGACGGCGCCGTGTTCATCTGGCATGCCGGCTACTGGGGTCCTCATGTGGGCTTCTACGGCGGCGTGAACTACGGCTACGGCTACGGTGGCCGCGGCTACGAAGGCGGCTACTGGCAGGGCGGCCACATGTTCTACAATCGCGCCGTCGTCAACGTCGGCTCGACTCACATCACCAATGTCTACAACAAGACGGTGATCAACAATGTCACGGTGAATCGCGTCAGCTTCAACGGCGGCAGAGGCGGAGTTCGGGCAGAAGCCAGCGCCTCGGAACAAGCCGCGGCACGTGATCGACACATCCAGGTGACCTCCTCGCAGCGCGAACATGAACAGACCGCGCGCAGCAATCCGGGTTTACGCGCGCAAAGCAATCACGGTCATCCGCCGATTGCGGCGACCCCGCGGGCCGGCAACTTCTCCGGTGCCGGTGTGGTCGCGCCGCGAGGCGCACCCAACCCAGGAGCACGTCCCAACAACGAGCCTCGCGCCAACAACGAGCCTCGCGCCAACAACGAGCCCCGTTCCAACAACGAGCCCCGTTCCAGCAACGAGCCCCGTCCCAACAACGAGCCTCGGGCGAACAGCGAGCTTCGTCCCAACAATCCGCCGCGTGAAACGCCGGCGCCGCATGAGCCGGCCACCCGAAATGTGCCGGCGCCACGCCCGCCGACTCCTCCGCGAGAGAACACGCAACCCCGCGTAACGCCGCAGCCGCATGAAGCACCCGCGCAACGGCCTGAACCTGTTGAGCCGCGCCGTCCGCCGGCGCAACCTCCGCAGGTACGCCCGGAACAACCGCGGACGGTGCAGCCGCGACCGGAGCAGCATGAGGCGCCGAAGGCGGAGCCACATCCTGCGCCGCGGCCGGAACATCCGCCTGAGCACAAAGACGATCATGAGCACCGTTAGCCACGATCGGGTCGCGAATCGCTTCACGACGGAAGTCGAAGGTCATTCGGCTCGTCTGGATTACACCTTGTCGGGCAAGGTGATGAACATCACCCACACCCGCGTGCCGCCGGAAATCGGCGGCCGCGGCGTGGCGGCCGATCTGATGCGCGCGGCTTTAGAGGTCGCGCAAGCCGAGGGTTGGAGCATCAATCCCGTGTGCACATATGCAAGCGCCTACATGCGCAAGCACCATCTCGCGACACAGCAAGGTCACATCGACGAATTGCTGGACGAGGCGTTGGATGAATCCTTCCCCGCCAGCGATTCGCCTTCCGTGGGAGGCAGCAGCTAATCGCGCCGCATTGGCGTCATTTATTCAGCATGGGGTGGCCTTCGTGGGCCACCAATAAATCATGCATGTCGTTGGCGTGCTCTTCTTCCACCAGCAAGATGCCCTCGAGCATGGCTCGCGTGCCCGGATCTTCATTGCCAAAGTAACGGATCAGTTCGCGGTAATGATCGACCGCGATTCGCTCCGCGATCAAATTCTCTTTGATCATTTCGATCAGATTTTGTGCGTTGCCATACTCGGAGGCCGCACGGGTGGCGAGACCGGTCGGGTTGAAATCAGGTTTGCCGCCGAGCTGATTGATGCGTTCGGCCACTTGATTCATATGGCCCGCCTCTTCCTTGGCATGCTGCGCGAACTCACCCTTCACACCCTCGCTGGAAATGCCGGTCGCGGCCACGGCATGCATGGTGTAGCGAAGCACGCAGACAATTTCAGTGGCCAGCACTGCCTGCAAAATCTCAATGGTATTGTCGACGTCGCCTT
>JAXDQN010000263.1:0-9859 GCA_034667865.1 Gammaproteobacteria bacterium | reverse complement strand
CCGGGCGACACGGTGATGCCCTCGACGCCCAGCGCCATCGCGGTGTCGAAAAACTGCGCCACGTCTTCCGGATCTTCGCCATTGAACAGCGTGCAATTCACGGTGACGCGGAAACCCTTGTTGCGGGCCAGTTCGATCGCCGACACCGCCTTCTCGAACACGCCTTCCTGACAGACCGATTCGTCGTGACGCTCTTTGTTGCCGTCCAGATGAATCGAGAAGGTGAGGTACGGAGAAGGCTGGTACTCATGGATGTGCCTGGACAGCAAAATTGCGTTGGTGCACAGGTAAACGAATTTCTTGCGTGCCACGATGCGCGCGACGATTTGCGGCATTTCCTTGTGGATCAGCGGCTCGCCGCCCGGAATCGACACGATTGGGGCCCCGCATTCATCCACGGCGCGCAACGCATCCTCGAGGCCGACGCGCTTCTGCAGGATCTCCTTGGGGTAGTCGATCTTGCCGCAGCCCGAACAGGCCAAATTGCACTGAAACAGCGGTTCCAGCATCAAAACCAGGGGATAGCGCTTATCGCCGCTCAGCTTGCGACCGGCAATATATCGAGCGACCTTGTACATCTGCAGAAGTGGTATAGCCATGGCGCTATATTACCAAGGACAGTACCGCCGAGCGATGGTCGCGCCAAATTCGCGTCCATTCCAGCATAAACCAGGGGGTGAAGGTTTGGCCTCCCTGGGCCGCCAGTTCCTCCTGCAGGGCCTCCGGGCTGACCCAGCGCCAGTCGTTGATTTCCGCAGTGTTTACCCTCGGTGCGTCGGCGGTGTGGCCGATGTACACCGAACACAGCTCGTTCTCAGCCCCGGTGGCGTCAAATTGGGCCTGGTAGTGGAATTTGTATAGATACTGCAACGGGCAATCGATCCCCAGCTCTTCGCGCAAGCGACGTTTCGTCGCAATTTCCAGGGTTTCGTTGCTGCGCGGATGGCTGCAGCAGCTGTTGGACCAATACAGCGGCCAGAGGCGCTTGCCGGGCGCCCGCTGCTGAATCAATAGATCGCCGCTATCATTAAAGATCAGCAATGAGAACGCGCGATGCAGAATGCCGCGCCCCCCATGGCAGGCGGCTTTATCCAGGTACCCGACAGCTTGGTCTAATTCATCAACCAGGATCAACGCCTCAGAATCGCTATCGTCAAATGCATTCATAACGAAAAATCACCTGCTTAGACCTCGATATTTTCGAAACTTTCTCGATAAAATCCGCCATCGTAGTCTGCCGACCTTGACTGGACTGAGGAGCGCCCTTTGACGCCTTCCGGCCGCTGCGCCAGATCGGAAATTGCACGCTGCTGTGCTTACAACTTGCCCTGCGCTCGAAACCACTCGATGGCATCGGCGAACGCGGCCTGCGGCGGCCGCCATGAATATCCCAATTCCTGCACCGCTTTGGCGCTGCTGAAGAACATGATCTTGCGCGACATGCGCACGCCTTCCAGCGTCAACCGGCCGCTGCGCCCGGTGAGCTTGGCGATGCCTTCAGCCACGTAGGCCATGGGCAGCACCAGCCCATAGGGCAGCCGGATGCTCGGCGGCTTGCGCCCGACTTGCGCGGCAATCATCTCGAGGATTTGTCGCAAGCTCATGTCCTCGCCGCCGAGTATGTAGCGCTCTCCCACCCGGCCACGTTCGTACGCCAACAGGTGTCCCGCGGCGACATCATCGACATGCACGATATTCAACCCGGTGTCGACATACGCTGGCATGCGCCCCGCCGCCGCGTCCAGCACCAATTGACCGGTGGGCGTGGGTTTGATGTCGCCGGGCCCGACGGGGGTGGAAGGGCTGGCAATCACCACGGATGCGCCCTCCTGGGCCGCGGCGCGCACCACTCCCTCCGCCAAGAATTTGGAGCGCTTGTAATGGCCGATCATATTGTCCAGCGACACCGGCGTGGACTCGTGACCCGGCGTGCCATCCTTGGGAATTCCCACGGTCGCGACGCTGCTGGTGTACACCATGCGTTTTACGCCGGCACGGCTCGCCGCCGTCAAGACGTTGCGAGTGCCTTCGACATTGTTGTGATACAGCTGTGTGGGGTCGCGGGCCCCCAAACGATAGTCCGCCGCCACATGGAATAATCCTTCACAGCCCTGTGCGGCATGCTCCAACGACGCAGCGTCGGTGAGATCGCCTGCGACGAGTTCGACGTTCAGGGCCTGCAAATTGGTGCGGTCCGAACCTGGGCGGACCAGCACGCGCACCTGCCATTGGCTGCGCAACAACGCGCGCGCCACGGCGGCGCCCACGAAGCCCGTGGCACCCGTGACCAAGGCCTTCACGCAGGGCGTCTCACGCTGAGCACACATCCGTGTCGAGCGGCGCTAGTGCGCCGGTCTCGGCGATCACTCGCAGCGAACGTATCGCCGCGCGATAACGCTGCGACAGGCGGATCAGCGGCTTGATTTGAGCGGGCGCCAACAGCAGGCCGACGACCAACCTTCCAGTCCGCACGCGACCGGCGCGGCTGGCCGCCACCACGGCACGCGGCAGGACATCCGCGGCCGTATCGACGATGACGCGCACCGCGATGAAGGGCAGGTGAGCCGCGCGCGCCACTTCCGCCACCGCAGCGCTTTCCATATCCACCGCCACCGCGCCGCTGGTTTGGTAAGCCGCCGCCTTGGCGGCCACACTCTCGATGGCCAAGGCAGAGGTGAGTAAATTCCCTTCGGTGACGGCACGCAACGAACTCACGGCGGCGGCGATGCGTTCGCGCCAGGATCGGCAGGTGAGGAAGCGGGTGCCCGAGGGCGAGATCAGCTCAGTGGGCAGTACGATGCTGCCGGCTTTCAATGCGGGATCAAGGCCCCCCGCCATGCCGAAGGTCATGAGCGCCGTCACACCGACGTCCACCAGCGCACGCGCTGCGGCCTGCGCGGCCTCGTAACCGATGCCGCTGATGGCCAAGCGCGAGCCACTCAAGGAGGCCAACTCTTCGAAGGAGTCGCCGTCGCTGCTGCGCATCGAGGGCCCCAGTGCGCGCGCCTCGGCCGGAAGGGCCGCGACCACGCCGGCGCCGGTCAATGAGCGATTCCGCGCCGGGAGAGAGTTCGATAGGCGCTCAAGGCCCACAAGGGGAAGTACGCCGAATAGCCGTGGTAACGCAAATAGAACACCCGCGGGAAACCCGGCGCGGTGAAGCTCGGATCGCTCCACAGACCGTCGGGTTTTCGGATGCTCATTAGAAAATCAGCGCCGCGGCGCACGTTGTCGGAAGCCGCCTCGCCGCCGGACATCAGCCCCAGCATGGCCCAGGCAGTTTGATACGCCGTGCTGGCCATGCGGCCGGACTTCATTTGCGAATAGCTGTCGTTGCTTTCGCCCCAACCGCCATCGGCATTTTGACGCTGCTTGAGCCAGTTCACGGCGCGCCGGATCGCGGGATCGTCCGGCGACACATGCGCCTGGGCGAGCGACATCAAAACCGACCAGGTGCCGTAAATGTAATTCGTGCCCCAGCGTCCAAACCAGGAACCGTCGTCTTCCTGTTCGGTCCGCAGGAATTCAATGGCGCGCGTCAGCGCGGCCCGATCCTCGGGTCGACCGATCCGCGCCAGCACCGTGACCACCCGTGCCGTCACATCGCTGGTGGGAGGGTCGAGCAGTGCGCCATGATCGGCAAAGGGAATCTTGTTCAAATAGAAACTGGTGTTGTCCGCATCGAAGGCCGCGAAGCCGCCATCACGGCTCTGCATCCCTACCAACCAGTCCAAGGCGCGGCGCACGCTCTCGGTGTAGCGCGCTGAATCGCGCGATTGATGCATGGCCCAGGCCACGACCGCGGTGTCGTCCAGATCCGGATAATAGTCGTTCGCGAATTGGAACGCCCAGCCGCCGCCTTTGAGTCCGGGGCGATTCACGCGCCAATCGCCGGGTTCATCCAGCAGCTGCTTGGTCTTGAGCCAGTCCAACGCTTTGGTCGAGGCCGCGCGCGACAGCTCATCGCCGGTTTCCTGCATGGCGAGGCTGGCCAGCGCGGTATCCCAGATCGGCGACACGCAGGGCTGGCAGTAGGCGCTCGTAGGACCCTCCACCACCAGGTTCTTCAACGCCTTTTTGGCGGTGAGCAGGCGCGGATCATCCGGCGCGTAGCCCAACAGCACCATGGCTTCGACGGCATTTACCATGGCCGGGAAAATCGCGCCCAAGCCATCCTCGCCGTTGAGGCGGTCGATGAACCAGGCTTCTGCTTTGCGCGTCGCGCGCTCACGCATGGATGCAGGGATCAACGGATCGATCATTCGTCCCATGCGATCGAACATCAAGAACACCTGGGTCATCAGGCCCGGCCGACGGAAGTAGTCGCGCTCTTTTTCCGGCGCCGTGACGAACAATTCGCGGATGTCGACCTTGCGCGGATTCTTGGCCACCGGCTTGCGGGTGCAGAGTATGAACAGCGGCACCATGACCGTGCGCGACCAGTACGCCACCCTGTCGAGGTGGAATGGAAACCACTTCGGCAGCAGCATGATTTCGACCGGGATATACGGCACACCGCGCCACGGCAGCTGGCCGAACAGGGCTAAGGCGATGCGCGTGAAGACATTGACCGTGGCGGCGCCGCCGCGATCCAAAATCGCCCTGCGGGCACGCTGCATATGCGGCGCTTGGGGGTTGTCGCCGGCCAGTTTCAGCGCGTAGTAAGCCTTGACCGTGCAGCTGATGTTGAGTTCGCCGTTGTGATACAGCGGCCAACCGCCGTGTTCACCCTGGCGCGCACGGATGTAATTGCAGAGCTTGGCTTCGAGCGGCGCATCGATCTCGTCCAGGAAGTGCATCATCATGATGTACTCGGACGGAATGGTGCAGTCCGCTTCCAGCTCGTACAGCCAGTAGCCCTTGTCGTGCTGCTGCGCGATCAGCGCATCGCGCGCTTCCGTGATGGCGCGATCCAGCGGCGAGTCGCTGATTTTCTTGAGCGAATGCGCAACGATTCCGGGCTCCAGCGCTGGGTCCCTCGGAACCCGCCTGGGCGCAGTCTTCGTGGAGGAGGTCACGATCCAGAGCCCCCGTAGGAGCGCCGCATGGCTTGCTCGGGTTCGCGCTCAGCATTCCGGTCCGGATCGCCGCTCTTGACCAAGGTGGGTTTGGGCCGGCGCAGTTCGGCAATCCGCGTCAACGGGACGCCGCGCGCGGCTAATCCGAATAGCCGTCTCAGCATCCAGTCGTTGCTCACAAATAAGTTTGTCATCACCACCGTCGTTTTCACTGCCGAGCGTTTAACCTTGACCTGCGCGCCCGCGGTAAACCCCGGATTATGCGCAACTTTCCGCAGCGTCAGTATGGCCAATCCAATCGCCCATAGGCAAAAACGCCGGATGCCTTTCTCCCTACCTGGGATTAATAATGTGTAATCCAAGGCATTTCGCAGGTGCGCGTGCGCGATGGCCACTAATTCGTTCATACCTGCGCTGAAACGCGCATCCGCGGTTTGCGCCGACAACTGGGCCAGATCGACGCCGTGCCGGGTAAATACTTCCTGGGGCAGCCAGCAGGCGCCGCGACTGCGGTCTTCCCAGACATCCTTGAGAATGTTGGTCATCTGCAGACCCTGCGCGAACGAGGCCGCCAGCGCAGCCAGCGGCGCGCGCCGTTGCGCGATTTCGGGCGAGTAGTCGCAGAACAAATCGGTCAGCATTTCGCCCACCACGCCGGCGACGTAGTAGCAGTAATCGTCGAGGTCGCTGGAGCGGGCCAGGCCGCGCAGGCTGGAGTTGAACTGAAAGCGCGGCATGCCGTAGCACATCAGTTCGACACAGCGCTGGATGGCGGCGCGCTGGGGCGGACTTAAGCCGGCCGTTACCCGGGTGACGCGATCCATGTTGGCGACTAAGTCGCGCTCGGTCGCGAGCGTGCGATCGGTCAGCCGTTGTTTCAGGTCGCGGGCCAATGCCTGCGGATCCCCGCGGCCGGCCACAATGGCGCTGAAGCGCTGCAGGAAGTCCAGGGTTTCCGGCGGGGTGAGTGCCGGCTCATCCTCTATAGTGTCGGCAATACGACACAGCAAATAGGCGCTAGTGACGGGCACGCTCAAGGCGGCCGGCAACTGCGGAATGGTCAGCGCAAAGGTCCGCGAGACATGCGGCAAAATCTGGTCTTGGTAGGCCTGGTCTGAACTGACCGATTCCATGCTGGGAGTATCTCGGAAACAGGTAAAGATAGCATCATGTCAGCGGGTTAGCTCTGGTGCAAATCTGCAACATCTACCTAGTCCATTGCCACCATCAGGTCGGCGCAGTATAAACTGCCCCAATATGGACGTTAAGACTGCCGGTTATCCCCTGCTCGAAAGCATCAACTCGCCGGCCGATTTGCGGCGTCTGGCGCCCGCGAAACTGCCGGAATTGGCGCAGCAACTGCGCCAATTCCTGATCCACAGCGTCGCCACCCGGGGGGGCCACTTTGCGGCCGGCCTGGGCACGGTCGAGCTGACCATTGCCCTGCATTACGTATTTAACACCCCGGATGACCGGCTGGTGTGGGACGTCGGGCACCAGGCCTATCCCCACAAGGTCCTGACCGGCCGGCGCGACCAGCTGCACACCATCAAGCAGCACGAGGGGCTTGCGCCCTTTCCCACGCGCAGCGAGAGCGAATACGACACCTTCGGCGTCGGGCACTCCAGCACCTCGATCAGCGCGGCGCTCGGGATGGCCGTCGCGGCCGCGCAACGCCAGGAAAACCGCCGGGTCGTGGCGATTATCGGCGACGGCGCATTGACCGCGGGCATGGCCTTCGAGGCCTTGAATCACGCCGGCTCCTCACCCACCGATCTGCTCACCGTGCTCAACGACAATGACATGTCGATCTCGGAAAACGTCGGCGCACTCTCTAATTATCTGGCGCGGGCGCTGTCCGGCAAGATGTACTCGCACCTGCGCGAGAGCGGCAAGAAAGTCTTGAGGCAGATGCCCACCGTGTGGGAATTGGCGCGCCGTTCCGAAGAACATATAAAAGGCATGGTGTTGCCGGGCACGCTGTTCGAGGAAATGGGCTTCAACTACAACGGCCCCATCGACGGCCACGATGTCAAAGCGCTGGTATCGACCCTGCAAACCGTCAAGAAATTGCACGGCCCGCAATTCCTGCACGTGGTCACGCGCAAGGGCAAAGGCTATGCGCCGGCCGAAGCGGATCCGATCAAATGGCATGGCCCCGGCCCGTTCGATCCGGCCAGCGGCATGATTTTCAAAGAGGCCGCCACCGGACCCAGCTACTCGCAGATTTTCGGCAAGTGGGCCTGTGACATGGCGGAGAAGGACCCCACGTTCTCGGTGATCACACCGGCGATGCGCGAGGGCTCGGGATTGGTGGAATATTCGAAGCGCTTTCCACAGCGTTATTTCGATGTTGCCATCGCCGAACAGCATGCGGTCACCTTCGCCGCGGGCTTAGCCTGCGAGGGCTTAAAGCCGGTGGTGGCCATTTATTCGACTTTCCTGCAGCGAGCCTACGATCAGCTCATTCATGACGTGGCGCTGCAGAATCTGCCGGTGGTGTTCGCCGTGGACCGCGCCGGCTTGGTCGGCAGCGACGGCGCGACGCACCAGGGCAGCTATGACCTGTCGTTCCTGCGCTGCATTCCCAACATGGTCATCATGGCGCCTGCCGATGAGAATGAATGCCGGCAGATGCTGTACACCGGCACGACATTGAGCTCGCCCTCGGTGGTGCGCTATCCGCGCGGCACCGGACCTGGCGCGGCGATTGCCGCGGAAATGACGGCGCTGCCCGTCGGCCAGGCGCAATTGCGGCGCGAAGGCCGTAGTGGCTTGGCGATCCTCGCCTTTGGCGCGCTGGTCGATTCGGCGCAGAAAATCGCCGAGCGCTTGGACGCCACGCTGGTCAACATGCGCTTCGTCAAACCCTTGGACGAGAAGATGGTCGTGGCGATCGCCGAACGGCATCAAGCCATCATCACCATCGAAGAGAACGCCATCATGGGCGGTGCCGGAGCCGGCGTCGGCGAACTACTGGCCGCGGCCGCCATCCAACTGCCGCTGTTGCATATCGGGATTCCCGATACATTCATCGAACACGGCACGCGCGACACTTGCCTGGCCCGCGCGGGACTTGATCTTGCGGGCTTGAGTGCGCAAGTGGAGCGTTGGTGGACGCAGCACTCGAAGTCCACGATGCGCTCGGTCAGCGGCGCTTAAGACTTCTTCACACTCGCTCGTCACCACTCGCGCGTGTTGCCGCGCACTCTGGTGCTTTGAGAGCGGGGGTTGCATCGCGTAAATCAGGCGGCGGCATTGTCCGCGCAGAACCAGGACTCACTCACACCGTCGTCCGTTCTCGAAACTGGCGCGCCTGGCGCCTCGCAATCTGAATCTCCCGGCCGTCATTGAGCTGAACGTGCAGCCGGCCGCCGATACCTGCGTCGACGCTACGAATACATTCCAGGTTGATGATCTGCTGTCGGTTGGCGCGAAAAAAGCGCTGGGCATCAAGTTTGCCCTCGAGCGCCGCCAGTGAGCGCCCGAGCAGCGGCCCTTCCTGCCCCCATTGAATCCGGACGTAGTTGCCTTCTGCAGTGAACACGCTGACTTCGCGTAACGGGATGAACCAGCAACGTGGTCCGTCGCGTACGAACAGTTGTTCCAGCGCGGGATCATTGTGGTCTTCCGACCTCGCGGCGAGCTGCGTCGCCTGCACCTTTTGCAGTGCTGCGGCGAGCCGTTCCGGCTCGATCGGCTTCAGCAGATAATCCAAAGCGTTCACATCGAACGCCTTGACCGCATACTGATCATAGGCGGTGGTGAAAATGACTCGTGGTACTCGATCCAATTGGGCCAGCAGATCAAACCCGGTACCAACGGGCATATGGATATCGAGGAACACCACCCCCGGCTGCAGTGATTCAATGCGCTCGTGCGCCTCATCAATGTCGGCCGCTTCGCCGACGATCTGAATCGACGGATGCGCGGCGAGCAGTCGGCGCAACTCCCGCCGGGCCAGCGGCTCATCGTCCACGATGATGGCTTTCATGCCGGCAGGCGCACTTCTGCAGTCGCTTCGCCGGGGTGCGACAGATCGAGCTGCAGACTTGCCCGGTTACCGAATAGTAACCGCAGTCGTTCGGTCGAATTTTTGAGTCCTGTGCCCTGCGAGGGTGGTCCCGGTGCGCTGATCGGACGCGGATTGGTGATCCGAATGGTGAGTTCCGCGTTGGCGACATGCCCTTCAATACGCAGGGTTCCGCCTTGCTTCAGCTCGGCAATCCCATGCTTGATGGCGTTTTCTATGAGCGTCTGAATCAGCATGACCGGAATGCGTACCGGCAAGGCTTGCGGTGCAATATCCCTCACGACGGTTAGCCGCTCTGCGAGCCTCATACCCTCAAGAGCCAGGTAGTCGTTCGCTATCTCCAATTCGCGCGCCAAGCTCACCAACTCCTCGTCGCTGGAGGCGAGCGTGTAACGCAGCGTGCGCGCAAGCTGCGTGACCGCGTCCTGCGCGCGCGCAGGCTCGTCGGCTATCAGCGCGCGTACGCCATTCAAAGCATTGAATAGAAAATGCGGGTTGAGCTGCGCTTTGAGCAGACGCAGCTCCGCGGCATGCAGCAGTTGTGCGGTCTTAGCCTGGCTCACTTGCGCAGCGTAGCGATGGCGCTGCACGACCAGGCCAAAATATAGCCCGATCCATATCAACACGACTATGAGAGAAGAGACGAATTGATTGATCAGCTGTCCGACGGGTGAAAGCCTTCGGTAGAAGGCGCCGACAATCGGCGCCACGGGCGTGTTGTACTCCGCCAGTGACAGCGTGCTAACAATCAAGTAGAGACTGGCAGGCAAAAGTACGTTCGCGTTCTGCATTCTGCGCAACGGCGGCC
>JAXDQN010000262.1:0-3211 GCA_034667865.1 Gammaproteobacteria bacterium | reverse complement strand
TGGCGCCGTCCAGCGTGCCGATGGTAAGCGCGCCATTCATCGAAAATTTCATGTTGCCGGTGCCGGACGCCTCTTTGCCTGCGGTGGAGATCTGCTCCGACAGATCGGCGGCCGGGTAGACCCGCTGGCCGTTCTTGACGTTGAAATTAGGCAGGAACACGACCTTGAGGCGCTCGCGCACGTCAGGATCGCGATTCACCACATCGCCTACCGCCGTGATCAGCTTGATCATGAGCTTGGCGAGGTGATAGCCGGGGGCGGCCTTGCCGCCGAAGATGAAGGTGCGCGGCTGAACTTCCAAGCCGGGATCGGATTTGATGCGGTGGTAGAGCGATACGATGTGCAGCACCTTCAAATGCTGGCGCTTGTATTCATGAATGCGTTTCACCAACACATCGAACAGCGAATTGGGATCGACGCTGACGCCGGTGCGCAACAGCGCCCGCGCGGCCAATCGCCCCTTGTTGAACTGCTTGATTTCGCGCCAGCGGGCGCGAAACTCGGCGTTTTCGGCCAGCGGCTCGAGCTCCTTCAGCTGCGATAGATCCTTCACCCAGCCGGCGCCGATGTGCTGGGTGATGAGTTCGGAGAGTTGCGGATTGCTCAAGACCATCCAGCGGCGCGGCGTCACCCCATTGGTCTTGTTGCTGAACTTGCGCGGCCACATCTCGTAGAAATCCTTCAGCACGTCGCTTTTCAGAAGTTCGGAATGCAGCGCGGCGACGCCATTGATGGCGTGGCTGCCGACGCAGGCCAGGTGCGCCATGCGCACATAACGCTCGCCGCTCTCATCGATCAGCGACATGCGCGCAATGCGCTGTTCGTCGCCAAGGAACCGAATGCGCACCTCTTCCAGGAAGTGAGCGTTGATTTCGTAGATGATTTGCATCAGGCGCGGCAGCACGCGGCTGAACACCTCGATGGGCCAACGTTCCAAGGCTTCGGGCATCAGGGTGTGATTGGTGTAGGCAAAAGTCTTGCAGGTTACTTTCCAGGCGTCGGCCCACGGCAGCAGCGCATCGTCGATCAGCAGCCGCATCAATTCAGCGATGGCCACGGCGGGATGGGTATCGTTGAGCTGCACCGCAAATTTCTCGTGGAAGTTCTCCACCGGGATCTTCTGGGTGCGCAAGATGCGCATCATGTCTTGCAGCGAACAGGAAACGAAGAAGTACTGCTGTTCGAGGCGCAATTCCTTGCCGCGTGCCTGCTCATCGTTGGGATAGAGCACCTTGCTCAAGTTTTCCGACTCGACCTTCTGATTGACTGCGCCGTAGTAGTCGCCGCTGTTGAAAATCGCGAAGTCGAAGGATTCGGGCGCTTCAGAGCGCCACAGACGCAGCGTGTTGGCGGTATTGGTCTGGTAGCCGAGAATCGGTGTGTCGTAGGGCACGCCGATGACGGTTTTGTGCGGTATCCAGCGAACTCGCAGCCGATTGTGCTCATCGACGTAGGAATCGGCGCTGCCGCCAAACTTTACCTCGACCGCCCATTCCGGGCGGATCAACTCCCAGGGATTGCCGAAGCGCAGCCATTTATCGGTTTTCTCCACCTGCCAACCGTCGATGATCTCCTGGTGGAAGATGCCGAACTCATAGCGAATGCCGTAGCCCACCGCGGGAATTTCCAGCGTGGCCAGTGAGTCGATGAAACAGGCGGCCAATCTTCCCAAGCCGCCATTGCCCAGCCCCGGTTCCTCCTCTTGCTGCAGCAGGTCGTCGAAATTGACAGCCAATTCCGCGACGCATTGCTTGACGCGCTCGAGGATGCCGAGGTTGACCAAATTGTTGCCCAGATGCGGGCCCATGAGGAATTCGGCTGACAAATAGGCCACGGTGCGCGAGGCACTCCTGGTGTACACCGCCGCGGTGCTGATCCAGCGCTGCAGCATGCGATCCCGCACCGCGTAGGCGAGGGCCATGTAGTAATCATTGGTGGTTGCCAGCGCCGGAAACTTGCCCTGCACATAAAACAAGTCGTCCAGAAAAGAATTCTTCAGGGCTTCCTTGCTGAGCGCGGTGCGTTCATCCTCCGGCTTCATGGAGACCACATGACTTCAACGGGTGTGCGCGTCTGGCGCAACACCGCGCGGATCGGCATGTCGGCAATCGGGCCTGACTCGCTGGCGGTGGTAAAGGTGCTCCACTTCTGTGCGCCGTTGATGAGGATCACGATGCGCCGCGAGTCGAGCAGCGCGCTCAGGTTCAAGCTGAGGCGGGCTTGGGGTGCGGATGGCGACACCATGCCGACGCAGCCGGGAGCTGCGTTGAGGTTCAGCGCGCTCGCAAGGTTCGGCGACGATGGAAACAACGATGCCGTGTGGCCGTCATCGCCCATTCCCAAGATCACCATGTCGAACGGGCGCGGCACCCGCGCAAATGTCTCCCATGCCGCGACAGCGCCCATATCGGGTGTCGGCGAGGCGTTCTTCAAGCCGATGAACTTCGCAGCCGCCGCATGTTCCTTGAGAAGGACATCGCGCACCAACTGCTCGTTGCTCGACGAATCCGAAGGCTCCACCCAGCGCTCATCCGCGAGCGCAATCGACACACGGCTCCAGTCGAGCGTCCGGGCGCGCAAGTGTTCGAACAGCTTGGTCGGCGATTTTCCGCCCGATACGATCAGGCTGGCGCCGCCGCGCGCGGCAATTCCTGCCGACACAGCAGTGGCAATCTGTTCAGCCAACTCCAGCGACAGGGCATTCAGATCCGAGAATTTTGTGACCATGCTGCAGAGACTAGCATCTGCTGGCACAATGATGAATGGCCATGAACATTCGCGACATCGTCGCATTGAGCGCCGTGATCCCAGAACTGCTGTTGACGGACATCGCGCATGCGGTTCCGGCGGCGCGCGCGCTCTGCGCCGGCGGCCTGCGGGTCATCGAAATCAGCTTGCGCAGCGCGGATGGTGCCGCGTGCATCGACTCGGTGCGTAAGGCAGTCCCCGACGCCATTGTCGGTGCAGGAGCGCTTACCCGCGCCGTGGATTTCGCTGCAGCCGATCGCGCCGGTGCGCTGTTCGGCGCGACGCCGGGGTTGACGCCGGATTTGGCCGCCGCGTCTCGCGGCGCACGATTTCCCCTAATGCCCGGTGTGATGACTCCCACCGAAGTGATGACGGCGCGCAATGCCGGCTTCATGGTGCAGAAACTGATGCCTGCGCCGCAAACCGGCGCTGCCTCCCTGTTGAAATTACTACACGGTATTTT
>JAXDQN010000261.1:0-3637 GCA_034667865.1 Gammaproteobacteria bacterium | reverse complement strand
GCGACCGAAATCGAAATGAAGGAAAAGAAGGCCCGCGTCGAAGACGCGCTGCACGCAACCCGTGCCGCCGTTGAAGAAGGCGTGGTCCCGGGCGGCGGAGTTGCTCTGGTGCGCGCATTGAAGGCCATCGAGAAGCTCACCGGCAAGAACGAAGATCAGACCACCGGAATCAAGATTCTGGCGCGCGCGATCGAAGAGCCCCTGCGTCAGATCGTCAGCAATGCTGGCGAAGATGCCGCGGTGGTTCTGAACCGAGTCCGCGAGGGCAAGGGCACGTTCGGCTACAACGCTGCGACCGGCGAATACGGCGACATGATCGACATGGGCATTTTGGATCCCACCAAGGTAACGCGTCTGGCTCTGCAGAACGCCGCCTCGGTCTCGGGCCTGCTGCTCACGACGGAAGTCATGATCGCTGAGTCGCCTAAAGAAGAAGAGCATGCACATGGTGGCGGCGGTGGCGGCGGCATGGGTGGCATGGGCGGAATGGATATGTAATACCGCTCAAACGGTAGTTGCGATCAAAGAGAGAGCGGGCTTCGGTCCGCTCTTTTTTTTTTGGCTTGACGTATCATATTGCGCATCGCCGGCACGGAACGCTGATGCTAAAGATGAATCAACTGGTCAAGGTGTATCGCACCGACCACCTCGAGACGTGGGCGCTCAGGGAATTTTCGCTGGAGGTCAAGGCCGGCGAATTTCTGGCGGTCACGGGGCCCTCCGGTTCGGGCAAAACCACATTTCTGAATGTCGCCGGCCTGCTTGAAGGATTCGACGCCGGGCGCTACGAACTGGATGGGCGCAATGTGGGGGAGTTGACCGACGATGAGCGGTCGATGCTGCGCAATGCAAAAATCGGCTTCGTTTTCCAGAGCTTCAATCTGCTGCCCGACCTCACGGTATACGACAATATCGACGTGCCGCTGCTTTACCGCCGATTGAATTCCGCGGAGCGACGCAAGCGCATCGACCGGGTTCTGGAAATCGTGGGATTGAGCAGCCGCGCCCGGCATCTGCCATCGCAGCTGTCCGGCGGTCAGCAGCAGCGGGCGGCGATCGCCCGGGCGCTGGTGGGAGAACCGGCGTTCTTGCTGGCGGACGAGCCCACCGGGAATCTGGATTCGGTCATGGCCGCGCAGGTCATGACCCTGCTGGAGGAGATCAACGCGGCGGGCACGACCATCGTGCTGGTGACGCACGATGCCGGCCTTGCCGGCCGTGCGCACCGCCGCGTGTCCGTGGTCGACGGGAAAATCGTCGCATGATCGGCTACTACGTTCGACTGGCGTTCAACAGCTTCAGGCGCACTCCCGGCCTCACGCTGCTCATGGTTTGCGCGCTGGCGCTGGGCATCTCGAGTTGCATCGTGATTCTTACCGTGTACGAGGCGTCGTCCGGCGATCCCATCCGTTGGAAGAGTGCCCAGCTGTTTGCCGTCACCATGGACTCCTGGGATCCGAACGAGGCCGCCGATCCCAAACGTCCCGATCTACCGCCGACACAGCTGGCCTACAAAGACGCGAAATTCGTGCTGTCCTCCGACATCCCGTCGCGCAAGGCAGCCATGTTCCGCACCCAGGACGTGATTTCAGGGGGAGGCTCGGCCGATGCCAAGCCGGTACCCATTGCTACGCGGGTGACATCGGCGGATTTTTTCCCCATGTTCGACGTGCCGTTTCTCTACGGCGGACCGTGGTCGCACGAGGCGGACTCTGCCGCGGAGCCGGACATCGTCCTCAGCCGGGAGCTGAACGAGAAACTGTTCGGCGGAGCCAACAGCGTGGGTAAGACGCTGCGCTGGAACAACCGCGAGTTTCGAGTCGTGGGAATTCTCAACGCCTGGTTTCCATTGCCCAAGTTTTTCGATCTCAACCGCGGCGCCTTCGATGCAGTTGAAGATGCCTATGTGCCCTTCGCGTGGGCGGAGGCCTTGGCCCGCTTTCCGAACGGCGGACGCATTGCGTGCTGGCGAAATGATCCCGTCGGCACCTTCCCGCAGTTCGTGCAATCGGACTGCGTCTGGCTGCAGGTGTGGGTGCAGCTCAACGATGCGGTCGCCCGCCAAAGAATGCAGGCGTTGATCGACTCCTACGGCGCAGAACAACGAAAGTCCGGGCGATTTCCCCGGCCGCCCAATAATCGGCTGACGACGGTGCGGCAATGGTTGGTGGACCAGGAGGTCGTGGACAACGACAACCGTATGCTGGTCGGCGTTGCGTTCGCGTTTCTGACCGTTTGCCTGCTCAATACCGTCGGCATGCTGTTGGCGAAATTCTTGAAGTCTGCGCCCGGGGCCGGAGTTCGGCGGGCGCTGGGCGCCACGCGGCAACAGATCTTTTGGCAGTACCTGACTGAGGCGGCGCTGTTGGCAGCCGCCGGCGCGGTGCTCGGCTTGGTGCTCGGGTCCTTCGGCCTGCAGGCGGTGCGCGGGCTCTATGCACAAGGCTCCTTCGGTCCCGGCGGATACCAAGAACTGGCCCGGGTCAGCTGGAGCTCGGTTCTCTGGGCGCTGATCCTGGCCGTGGGTTCAGCGCTGGGTGCGGGCCTGTATCCGGCTTGGAGAATCGGGCGTCTGCCGCCGGCAACTTACTTGAAGGGCGATCAATGAATCTGGGCCACATCCTGTCGACCCTGCTGCGCCACCGTGCAGGCCCATTGCTGGTGGTGTTGCAGGTGGCCGTCGCGCTGGCGGTTTTTGCAAACGCGGCTTGGATCGTGCATCAGCGCGGCGCCGCCTTGAACAAACCCGCGGGCCTGGACGACGACAATATGGTGGTCATCTCCAGCGCGGCCTTTGCGGAGAAGATCAACTACGACGCTGCATTGCAGGAGGACTTGAGCTATCTGCGCGGCGTGCCCGGCGTCCTCGCCGCGGCGCCCATCGATGCGGCGCCTTTCAGCATGACGGGGTTCGCGTCAGACCTGTGGACCAACCCGACTCAAACCGGGCCACCGCAATCGATCAATGCCCTCTCGATGGATGATCACGGGTTGTCCGCACTGGGCGCGCACCTGCGCGCGGGCCGAGAATTTCGAGCCGACGAAATCAAGTCGGGCACGGATGTGCGCGCCACCGACTTTGTGCCCGAGGTCCTGCTCACTCAGGCGGCCGCCGACGTGTTGTACCCAGGGCAGAACGCGCTGGGTAAGACCGTGTACGACTCCGCGGGTACGCCCGCCGCCATCGTCGGCATCGTGGATAATTTCATCGGCTCCATCCCGCGCGGACTGGCCAATGCCTACCGGGTGGCGCTATTTCCCCGGATGCCCACGGTGCGATCGTGGTTTTACCTGGTACGCGCCCAGCCGGGTCAACGCGATCGCGTTCTGGCAGCTGTGGAAGCACACCTGGCAAGTTCCAATCCGGGCCGTGTTCTGAAATATGCGCGGCCCCTGGAGCGCTTCAAGCGGCGGCTGTTTCTCGCCGATCGCAACATGGAAATCTTTCTCATCACCGCCGAAGTCTTGGTCCTGCTGATGACCTGCTTCGGCATCGCGGGTTTGGTTATGTTTAACGTCAGTACCCGAACCCGCCAGATCGGTACCCGGCGAGCACTGGGGGCGCGCAAACGCGACATCGTGCAGTACTTCCTGATTGAAAACGGATTGCTCACCGGCGCCGGCTTGGTGCTGGGAT
>JAXDQN010000260.1:0-3586 GCA_034667865.1 Gammaproteobacteria bacterium | reverse complement strand
CTCAATGCACACCAACCCACTCGAACTCTGGCACAAACTCGTTAAGACGCGCGACGCTCGCGGTCTGGACGATTTGCTGGCGGATGACGCCGTATTTTATTCCCCCGTCGTGCACACCCCGCAGTTGGGCAAGGCCATCACCAAGAAATATCTGGCCGCGGCTTTTCACGTCTTCTTTAACGAATCCTTTAGCTATGTGCGCGAACTCAAGGGCGAGCGCGACGCGGTGCTCGAATTCCAGGTCGAACTCGACGGCATCACCGTGAATGGCGTCGACATGCTCAAGTGGAATGATTCAGGCAAGGTCACCGAATTCAAAGTGATGCTGCGCCCGCTGAAAGCGGTCAACCTGATTCATCAAAAGATGGGCGCGATGCTTGCCACCGGCAAGCCTTGAGTTTTGGACCGCAATCTTGGGCCGCAAACAGTCGTTTACTTCGCTGCCTCGAGCGGCAGAGCAAATCGAAAGCAGGCCCCGACGTCGGGCGTTGCCTCGGCCCAAATACGTCCGCCGTGACGATTTACGATGCGTTGTACGATTGCCAGGCCGACTCCGGTGCCGGAGAATTCTTCAGCCCGATGCAGGCGCTTGAACACGCCAAATAGTTTGTCAGCGTAGCGCATATCGAACCCCGCGCCATTGTCCTCGACCGCGTAAATCGCATCCGTGCCTTCGATCCGGCCGCTGATTTTGATCTTGGGCTGCGCGCGCTTGGCGCTGTACTTGAAGGCGTTGCCGATCAGGTTGCTCCAAACCTGGTTCATGACGGTGGCATCGCCCGCAACCTGCGGCAAGACGCCGATCTCGATAAGCGCTCCGGGTCCAACGCAGGCCGCCTTCGCGTCCTCGACGGCGGCCTTTGCCATGGCTGTCATGTCCATGCTGCCCCATTTGAAGGCCTGGCGACCGATTCGTGAGAATTCCAGCAATCCGACGATGAGTTGATCCATTTTTTGACTGCCGGAAAGCATGATGTTGAGCAGCCGGCAGCCCTCCTCACCCAGTGTTCCCGCAAACTCTTCTTCCAAGATTTTGCCGAAGCTATGGATGGCCCGCAACGGCGTACGTAAATCATGCGACACCGAATACGCAAAGGACTCCAGGTCACGGTAAGCCACGGCCAGCTCCTCGGCTCGCAGTCGCTCGCTCTCCTGCAATTGCGCATTCTCGCGCCGCAATCTTTGCACCTCCAGCGCTCGGGAGATGACCGGCAGAATCACATTGAGCTTGAAGGGCTTCAATATGTAGTCGAGCGCGCCACGTTGCATTGCCAGCACGGCGGTATCGATGGTTCCGTGGCCTGTCATCATGATCGCGCAGAGTTCCGGATCGATTTGCCGCGCGGCATCGATCAGCGCGATGCCGTCCATCTCCGGCATCATCAGGTCCGTCAAAATGAGATCCACTTCGCCCGGACGCAGGGCGGCCAGTGCCGCGCGCGGCGAGCTGAATCCCTCGACGGCATACCCTTCCAATCCCAGGGTGTCGGTCAGCGCTCGCATTTGCGCCACCTCATCGTCGACCACCAGCAGGCGTGCGTTAGGCAGGGTCACGGCAGCAATTCCGCCAGTGCCGCACGCAACTGCATCAGCCGGGGCGGTTTACTCAGCACGCGATCGACATGCTCGGGTATTTCGCCTGCGGCAATCAGTCTCTCGCCCCACCCGGTGAGCAAGATGATCGGTGTCGTCGCGGAAAGGGATTTGAGCGACGCCGCGACCTTGCGGCCGTCCACGTGCGGCATGCCTAGATCGGTGATGACAATGTCGAAGGGACTGGCGCTCTTCAACCCTTCCGTAAAGAGGTTGATTCCGGCCTGGCCTCCGGGCGCCGCCGCAATCGAGTGGCCATCTTCCTGCAACGTATCCTGCAGCGATTTGATCAGCACCGGATCGTCGTCCACCAGCAGAATACGCAACGGCCGGATCACCTGCATCGGCCTGCTGTAGCGCTCCGAGGAGACCACGGACGCCGTGTGCGCCGGGAACTTGAGCCGTAAGGTCGTCCCGCTGCCGACGACGCTGTCGATTTCCAGCTCCGCACTATGGCGCTGGACCATGCCGTACACCATGGCGAGACCCAGCCCAGTTCCTCGCTCTCCCTTGGTGGTGTAAAAGGGCTCGAGGCAGCGTCGGCGCGTGTCTTCATCCATGCCGATGCCCGTGTCGCTGACTTCGATCCAGACCCAGGCCACGGCGGCGGCATCGATGTGTTTTACGGTTCGCAGCGTCAACGTGCCGCCGCTCGGCATCGCGTCGACGGCATTGAATATGAGATTCGTCAGGGCATCGCGAATCTCATGTTCCGCGCCCATGATCTCCGGCAACGGATCGGCCAGCTCGGTGCGTAAATCCACCATGGCGCCGCGCTGTTGCTGCAGGTCGCCCCAGCGCGGACGCGTCAGGTCGACAACCTGTTGGATGGCCCGGTTGATATCCACACGCGCGAGGGTCAGCTGCGCCTCGCGCTCCCGATAGAACTCGCGCATTCGGGCTACGGTTCGGGCCACATCATCAATGGCCCGTTGAATGGTGGTCAGATAGTTTCGGGCCCGCTCGCTAAGATTCGGTTCCCTTTCAAGCAAGGACTCGGTGTAGAGGGACACCGGCGAGATGGCATTGTTGATGTCGTGGGCGATGCCGCTGGCCATTTGGCCGAGCGCCCGCAGTCGTTCCTGCTGCATGACCGTATGCTGGCTTTGACGCAGATCGTCGTATGCCTGCTGCAGCTCGCCATAGAGCTTGGCCTGATGACTGGCGAGGGCCACGTGCTCGCTGAGTTGCCTGATGAACTCACACTCTCCGCTGCTGAAGGAGTTTTCCTGGCGGCGCGTGCATACCAGCACGCCGAATACCCGGCTCTCGACGATGAGAGGCGCGATAACCAACGATCGAAGACCCGCGGACGCCAGCCGTTGCGGAAACGCGAACGCGACTTGCCGGACGTCCGGCTCGTAGACCAATTGCCCGGCAACGCAGCGCGAAAGACCGTTTTGATCGACGGGTACGACTCCACCCTCACTGAGCTTGAGAATGTCGGACCAGTGGGTGCCCGCCCCGCCGAGCGATGCAACGGTCAATATCTGTGTCGCTGCGTCGTGCAGCAGGAAGCAGCCAAACTCCATCGGCAGGTCATTCTCGAGACTACCAAGTACTACTTGGAAAATACTCGGCAAATCCTGGCGCTCGCCCGTGGCTCGCGTGATTCGCTGCAGCAAGCTCAAGCGGCTCAACTGGGCGTGAAGCTTGCCCTCCGACTGCTGAATTTGCGTCAGCATGTCATTGAAGGTGTCGGTAAACAGATCGAATTCATAGGCCCCGGTGCGAGCTGCCCGCACCGTGTAGTCTTGCGCCTCCGATACCGCCTTGGTCGTGGCCACGAGTGCGAGAATGGGCCGCAACAGCCGGTGCTGCAGCCGTCGCGACACGACGTAAGACATGCCCAAGGAAATAATGATGGTCGCAACGACAATCAAGGCGTACAGCTTCATGCGCGCGTACATGGCGCCAAGATCGGAGCGGACATACAAAGTGCCCAAATTCTTCGACCCTTCGGTCACAGGCCAGAATCCGGACAGCGCGCCTG
>JAXDQN010000259.1:0-6523 GCA_034667865.1 Gammaproteobacteria bacterium | reverse complement strand
CTGCGAGGTACTTCGCTCCCAATCGCAAGAACTCATGCGGCGGCAGATCAGCCAGCACGCCCGGGTAGCGCGGATTGTCCAAATCCGGGACGCGCCCCTGCAGGTCGATCACCATCCGAGGAATGTCTGCAAGCTCCTGCGTCCCTTCCACCTGAGAATGCGAAGCCAGGATCTGCTCGATCAGGGTCGAGCCGGATCGCGGCAAACCGATGATGAATATCGGATCGCGTGCCTGCGTGCCCACGCCGCCCCGCTGCGAGAAGAACTGCGGCGTGCAGACCTCGATCTGCAGGCGAGTGTTCAACTCGATGAGTTCGCCACGGTAGCGGCTTTCCGCTCGCTTCAGCGCGTTGCCCTGCGCATAGAAACTCCAAGACTCTTCGAACTGGCCTCGATCTTCCAGGGCCTTGCCGAGAGCAAAGCACAGGTGATAGCGATCGATTTCCGGCGTGGCGGCCGATGATTGTTCGGCGCGCATGGCTGCGAGCTCGGCATCGGTGAACCGATAGGTCTTGAGATTGGCCAAACTCCAGTAAGCATCGCCGTAGTTCGGCCGGGCCGACGCCGCCGCCCGGTACGCCTCGATGGATTCATCCTGCCTTCCCAAGGTCTTGAGCGAGTGCGCCACCGACAGCTGCAAATCCGCGGCCTGCGGCGTCTCTCGCAACAGTTCGCGGTACAGGCCCACCGACTTTTCATGCTCGCCGAGGCCCACCAGTGCGGTCGCATATAGGGTCCGATATTGGCGGTTCTGCGGCTCGAGTTTCAAAAGCTGTTCGAGTTCGCTCTTGGTCTCCTTGTACTTGTGCCGCTCCAGCAATACCCGTGCGTAATCGAGCCGTGCCGCGCGATAGGTCGGATCCATCTGCAAGACCGCTTCCAACAAAATTTCAGCATCGTCGAGTACACCGCGCTGCAGCCCAATTCTCGCCAGCAGGCGCATGGCTTCGATGTGATCGCCATGTTTCAACAGGTACGCCCGCACGATGCTCTCGGACTGCACCAAATCACCGTCGGCGAACAGGCCGGTCGCACTGATGATTTCTTGGGGTAAGCCCTTGAGCGTGGCGACGTGAGCGGCGGCCGTTCGCGCATTTTCGGACGAACCCGTCATGCGATACAGGCCCTCGAGCGTCGACCAACTCGAAGGCAGCGCTGGATTGATATTGACGCCGGTAAGGAAGGCCTCGATGGCGCGTGGCGCATCCTTGCGCGCCACGTAGCAATATCCACGTTCTTCATACAATCGGCTGAATCCCGGATGGTGCTCCTGCAGCCGATCCAGGGTCGCCATCGCGTCATCGATTCTGTTCAAGTAGCGCTGACTGACGGCAATCAGGAACAGCACGTCGCGATTTTCGGGAACTTGTGCGGCCAATGCATGCGCCGCGGCAAGGCAGCCGGCGTAGTCGCGTTGCCTGAACAGAGCGCGCGCAAGCCGTACATCCGGTTCAATGTTGGAAACAACGGTATCTGGGACTGAAGTGTTCATGGCTCAATAAAAAAGGCGGGCCCATGCCCGCCTTCAATTCTACCGTAACCTGCTCGCTCTAGAACTTGTAGCCGAACTTCAAGCCCAGCACCCGCGGACGAATCGGCACTTCCGACTTGATGAACTGCGCCGACGAGGTGAACACGCTCGCATTGGAGTTCGACAGATTCTGCCCATACAACTCGCAGGTCCAGGCATCCTTGGCTACGCCCACCGACGCATCGTAGGTGGTATAGCCCGGTTGCTTGTAGCGCAGCAGCGTGGTGTTCGGAATCGCCTGGGTATTGCCGTCGATGGCCGTGTCGGTTTGATTAAACATCGCACCCGTGTAATTCCCGCCCGCCGAGGCGAATGCCTTGTACTCGTTGAAGGTCCAGTCGTAACGCGCC
This sequence comes from Gammaproteobacteria bacterium, assembly GCA_034667865.1. GTDB lineage: Bacteria > Pseudomonadota > Gammaproteobacteria > Steroidobacterales > Steroidobacteraceae > Bog-1198. The sequence goes on along the minus strand of JAXDQN010000259.1, from coordinate 4,642 downwards.
CGCAGATTCGCCTGCACCGTGGGGGAGAATGCCGGTGAGCCACCTTCCGCACCGAAGGGGTTGTTGTACGGCGCCAGGCCGATGCCGGATTGCACCACTTGCGTGATGCACTGGCCGAACGCCGTGGTGCCCGCAATGTTGTCGATCAAGCAGGGCGAATTGCTTTGCTTGGCTTTGTTGTAGGACATCGAACCTTGGACAGTGAGTGGCTCGATGGGCTTGGCGACCAGTTGCAGTTCGACACCATTAACGGTGTAGTTCGGGCCGTTGGTGCCGAAGGTGGTATTGCCCAGCCGGGTGGGATCGAAGAACAGCACCTGCACATTCTTCCAATCCATGTGGTACGCCGACACGTTGACTTGCAGGCGGTGATCGAAGAACTCGGTCTTGGCGCCGATTTCGTTGTTGTCCAACGAGTCGGGCGCATAGCCCTGCGGCTTGGTCAATTGAGGCAAGTTCTTTCCGGCCGCATCGAGATCCGGACCCAGCGCAACATTGCTGACCGTGCGGTTGAAAGCGCCGGGGCGGAAGCCCTGCGAGAAGGTGTAATACACCATCACATCAGGCGTGATCTTCCAGGTGAGGTTGGCACGGCTCTTGAACCCGCTGTACGTCACATGCAAATTCGCCGCGCTGATATTGTGCACGGCGGCCTGGCAACCCTCAGGGGTATTGGCAATGTTCACGCATCCGTCGTTGGTGCCGTATTGCGATCCGGCCTCGAACTCGGAGTAGTGATACCAGCGAGTGCCTGCAGTAACCGTCAAAGTCTTTGGAATGATGTCGAAATCGGCAGATCCGAACACCGCCGTTTGCTTGTAACCGCGCTGCAGGTCCTCGCCGAACGCCGACGTGTCGCCACGGGCACCGGGGTCGCTGGCCGTCGAACCCACCGCGGTGCCCGGATTGGCAACGCATGGCGCGCCGCCGGCGACGGCAATCGCGAGATTGTTGGGATTACAAGTCGGGACCGTCTTGTAATTGAAGTTCTGCACGTCCTTGATCTCGAAATCTTCCCAAAACACGCCGACGATGCCGCGCGTGCGCCAGTCATCCGGGGTGCTGACGCGAAATTCGTGGCTTTGATGGGTATTGTTCACCTCGTCTTGCCAGGCCGAGATGGGCGAATAACAGGTGGGAGTCGTGGGCGTTTTCCCGTGAAGGCTGCCGCCACCGGTACAGGAATAATAGAAGCCGCCCGCGGCGCGCGAATAGTTGGTGTAATCGTTGGTCTGATTGATATCCCGCACCATGTAGCCGCCGGTGTAGAGGGCCTTCAGAGGGCCGATCTTGCCGTTCAACGTCCACGCGGTGTTCTCGAACTTATCTTTATCGAAAGCCGGTGAGAAGAATGTGCCTTGATCCGGTTTAAGGACCTGGCCGTCCGAACCCGTCGGATACTGAGTGAATTCGCCGTCCGCTTCCATGTTTTGGTAGCTCTGCGCAAGCAGGAAGTTCCAATCATCGTTGATCTGATAGAGGGCTTGGAGCCTCAGGCCCGTGTAAGTTACGGGATTCTGATTATCCTTGGCGAGATTGAAGTTGTTGGCCGTCTGCACGCCCGGCGGGGTACAAAATCCCGGCTTATTCGGCGCCAGGTTCGGCGTCGGCAACCCGTTCGGGCACAGCCCATTGGCGCCCGGATGGATGCCGGCGTAGAAATTGCCCGCATCGGTATTTTGGCGCGTGAAGGTGCTCGCGACATTGTCGATGTAGCCGCCGCGACGATCGTTATAGATGACGCCGCGAATTGCCAGATGATCTTGGATCAACGGCAGATTCAAGGTCGCATTGACGCTTGAATTCGGATCGCCGCCGGCCGTGACGCCATAGCTGGCTTCGGCATTGCCTTCGGTGACATTCAATTTAGGTTTGTTGGTGATGTAACGCACCGCGCCCGCTTCCGCGCCGCCGCCGAACAGTGTGCCCTGCGGGCCTTCGAGTACTTCGAGGCGTTCCATGTCGACCAAGTACACATCGACGTTGCGCGCCGGAAAGGTCAGCGATTGTTCATCGAGATAGGAAGCAACGTTCGGAAACGGCGCGATCGAGGCGCTCGATTGACCGCCGGCAAATCCAGCGCTCAAGCCGCGCATGTAGATATTGCCCATGCCCGGACCATTGTTCGAGAAGGTCACGTTGGGCAGATACTTCACCGCATCATCGAAATTCGACAGGCTGAGTTGCTTCAGCTGCTCGCTGGTGATCGCCTGAATGGTGATCGGCACGTTTTGGATCGACTCCACACGCCGCTGAGCCGTCACTTGGATTTCTTCGATGCCGCCGGTATCGGCCGTGTCAGCCACGTCCACCGCTGCGGTCGCTGCCAAGCTGGTAGCTGCGTATCCACTCAGAATTGCCGAAATGGCATAGGCCAGCTTATGGTTGGTGTTCAATCGTCTCTCCCAAAGTTCATCGGTAACAAAATAGAAATAAAAGACAAAGCTGCCCCGCGGCCGCTTATGGCCGAAAATCAGCGCGAGGTTGGGGCGTTCTGTCGTGCCCTTGCCGGCACGGCCCCTCAGCATCCCGCTGCGTCGTCGTTCAACGCAGCTTTTATAAAATTTACAGGCACATCATTACCGTACTATGACAAGTGTTTCAAGCGTTGAACGAAGATTCAACGAGCGCTTGTCACATTGCACCGGTTAAATGCACTTCTGCACTCAAGAAAATCGTGACCGGCGCCGGCAATCCAGATATCCGGCAGTATAGTTCTCACCAAATCCGTGCGGAAATGAAGGGACGAGATGAAGAAAATCAATGAGGTTGCGCGCGCGGTTGATGTAGTGCACGAAACCGATGTGTTGGTAGTGGGTAGCGGGCCAGGTGGGCTCGCAGCAGCGCTCGCCGCCTCGCGTGCGGGTGCGGCCACGGCGTTGATCGATCGCAACGGCTGCTTCGGCGGCAACATCACGCAGGTGGGGGTGGAAGGATTTGCGTGGTACCGGCACGAGAAGACCGTCGACTGCGAGGGTATCGGCATTGAATTCGAGCAGCGCGCCAAAGCCATGGGCGCCGCCATGCCTGAGCCGCAATCCTTGAGTCATGCGCTGGATGCGGAAATGTTCAAGTGGGTGGCTGATACGCTGGTGCAGGAAGCCGGTGTCACGCCGCTGCTGCACCGTTTGTGCGTCGCGCCCATCATGGAAGGTCAAGGCATTCGCGGCGTGATCATCGAGAGCAAGGCCGGACGCGAAGCCATTCTCGCCAAACGCGTCATCGATGCCACCGGTGATGCCGACATTGCCACGCGCGCGGGCGCGCCGGTGCACAAGACGCCAAAAGAAGAAATGATGGCCGTGTCGGTGATGTTTTCCATGAGCGGCGTGAACAAGCAGCGCTTCATCGATTCGGTCAAGGCGGATCCGCAAACCTATGGCGACTGGTCCGGCAATGGCGAATGGGACTATGAGACCACCGGCAAAGAAGATCAGTTGTTCTCGCCTTTCCTGCGCAAGCCCTTCAAGCAGGCACTGGATGCGGGACTCATTCCAGCGAGCCTGCATACCATCGCAGGCACCTGGGGCACGGTGACCGATCAAGGCGATCTGACCTATCTCAACCTGGTGCATGTGCCGCAAATCGATGGCACAGACCCCAACGATCTGACCGTGGGAGAAATGCGTGGCCGGCGCGAAGCCATTTACGCGGTGGAGGCACTGAAGGGATTCATGCCGGGTTGCGAGGGCGCCAAGCTGCGCAATTTCGGCATGACCCTCGGCATCCGCGACACCCGCAAAATCGACGCGCTTTACAATCTCACCGGCGCCGACGTGCGCGAACAGGCGCGCTTCGATGACGCCATCGGCATCTTTCCTGAATTCATCGACGGCTATGGTGTGCTGATTCTGCCGACGACCGGGCGCTACTGGCACCTCCCCTATCGCGCCTTGGTGCCCAAAGGCATCCCCAATCTGTTGGTGGCCGGACGCTGCATCGGCGGCGACAAGATTTCCCACGCCTCGGCCCGCAACATGATGTGTTGCGCGGTGGGCGGGCAAGGCGCCGGCGCCGCAGCGGCCGTGTCGATTCAACGCGACGAACCCTTCGACCGGCTCAACATCGAGGCATTGCAACGGGAATTGAAGCGCCAGGGCGCGCGAATTCAGTGAGCGAGGTCCTCGGCCGCTCGCCGCTGCGGTGGTGGGTGCTGTTGCTGGCCGCAGTCGCGGTGTCGAGCGGCTACTACGAGGAGGACATCATTGGGCCCATCGCCGACCTACTGCATCGGCAGCGCGGCTTCAGCCAATCGCAATTGGGTGTGCTCAATGGCATCACCGGCTTGCCGAGCGTGGCGCTGGCGCTGTTCAGCGGCCTTGCCATCGATAAGTTTGGTCCCGCGCGTGTCGCCTTTTGGTCGGCGGCCATCGGCGCGCTCGGAGCCGCACTCACCGCCTTCGGCCAACCTTACGAAGTCATGGTGGCGGGCCGCTTCATCTTTGGCATCGGTTACGGCACTATTTTTATCGCCTTGATCGCCGGACTGGCGCGCTGGTTTTCGCGCAGCGGCATTGCGCTGGCCACTGCCCTGTATTTGAGCCTGGCGCGCGTCGGCTCCTACGCGGTGGACACCTCCACGGCATGGGCCGCTTCGCTATACGCCCGCGGCTGGCAAGCGCCGCTGTGGCTCGGCGCCGCG
>JAXDQN010000258.1:0-12814 GCA_034667865.1 Gammaproteobacteria bacterium | reverse complement strand
GCCGATCAAACTGGCAAAAAGAATACGGCGCGTGTGCCGGGAATCAGGCAGTGCGGGCGAGTCGAGCAAGCGTATCCCCGAGCGTTGTAATTCGGCCGGTACTATACCAGCAAGCACGCCGGCACTTTGCGTCGAAGCCGGCGCCGAACAGCGCTCGTACTATGCTTTAGCGGCCTCTTGAACGGTGCGGCAGCGAAGGAGCCGAGCGCCCCGACGGCGCGGGCCGATAGGCGGGTGCATGACCGGCGTGGTGATCATTGCGGTGATCGTCCCGATGATCGAATCCTCGACCCGGCCCGACATGATAGCGGCCGCCCCAACCACCGTAGTCATAGCCGTAGGGTTCGTAGTAGCCGCCGGCGTATCCGACGCCGACATCTCCCTCGACACCGACGCCCGTCACGGCGCACGAATACAGACCGGTGAGGGTCAGGGTGGCAACTGTCATGGCGAGCAGTGGGCGGCGAAGATTGCTCATTTGGTGGGCTCCGCCTTGGTGTCGCTGTCGCTCCATTCCATCAGGCCGAGCAGAGCACCGGCAGGGTCGGTGACCACGGCCACCATGCCCCCATGGCGATCCGGGTGCGGCTGCACCAGTATTTTGCCGCCCAACAGCACGGCCTTCGCCGCCATGTCGGCAGCGTCTTGCACGCGGATGAAATTCAGCCAATGAGAATGCCTTTGCAAGCTCTTGTCGGGGTGCTCGTTGGCACTCGCCCGCGCGACGTCGTCAGAAGATAGGATGACGTGTTCCAACCCATCGTCGCTCGCCACGTCGTAGACGTCGTAACCAAACAAGTCCTGGTAGAAGGCGGCCTCCGTACCGGCATCTTTGGCGTGCAAGGAACTCCAGATCCACTCGCCGGGAGCGGCCAAATAATCGGGCGAATCGCCGCTGCTGGATGCAACGATGGCGAATACGGCGCCCTCCGGATCGGCCAAAATCGCCTGCCGTCCGCGGCCGCCATAGGTCCGCGAGTCGACCAACACCTTGGCCTTATGCGCCAAGGCGGTCCGCTTGGTGGCATCCACGTCGCGCACCGCGATGAAGGTCAGCCAGGCCGATTGATGGTGCTCACCCGGCGCAATGGCTTTTTGCATCATTCCGCCCACCGCCCGCCCATCCAGCATGGCAACCGCATAGTCCGCATCGCCGGCGCGCACGCTTTGAAAGCGCCAACCGAATAGTCCGCCGTAGAATTTCTCCGCAGCGCTTAAGTCCGGCGTGACCAGATCGGCCCATACGACCTTGCCGACGTGGTGTTCGGAACTCGCGGGGGTGTTGAGGGGCGGCAGATCGAAGGTTGCTGCGCCCGCGGCAGCGGAGGCTGTGGCCAACATCAGGGCACAAAGCAAAAATCGGCGCATGTCGACTTCCTTATTCTTACGGGCGATATTGCGCGTCACAGATCCGTTACGCTGTACGTCCGCTCGCGGGAGCGGCTGTCAGACGATGCCTACCTGGAGCCGACGATGTCTATCGATAGCAGCGATTTCCGCGTGGCCAAAGGCGCTGCGGTGCATCTGAAGAAATGGCCGACGCTTTGCAAACCGGTGTACGCGAGCACCAAGCAATATCAAGAGATGCTGAGCGCGCACGTCAAAGCACTGAGCGCCCAGCAGGAGCTGCTATACGCATCGGACCGCTACGCCGTACTGCTGATCTTTCAAGCGATGGATGCCGCCGGCAAAGATGGCGTGATATCGCACGTCATGTCCGGGGTGAATCCGCAAGGCTGCCAGGTGTTCAGCTACAAACATCCCAGCGCAGCGGAACTGAAGCACGACTTCATGTGGCGCACCACCCGCGACCTGCCTGAGCGCGGCAAGATCGGCATCTTCAACCGCTCCTACTACGAAGAAGTGCTGATCGCGCGCGTTCATCCGGAAATTTTGCAGGCAGAGCGCGTACCCGAAGAAAAGAATCCGTGGCGGCAACGCTATCGTTCGATCTTGGATTTCGAAGGCCACATGACCCGCAACGGCACGTGCATCATCAAGTTCTTCCTGCATCTGTCCAAGGAGGAACAGCGCAAGCGATTTTTGGAGCGCATCGATCAACCGGAAAAGAACTGGAAATTTTCGGTCCAAGACATCGAGGAGCGAAAATACTGGAAGGATTACATGCGCGCCTACGAGAAATGCTTGAGCGCCACCAGCACCACGCATGCTCCTTGGTACATTGTGCCGGCCGACGACAAACTGAATGCCCGGCTGATCGTGTCCGGCATCGTGCGCGACAGCATCGAGGCGCTGCGCATGAACTATCCGAAGACCACCACCGCGCGGCGGCGCGAACTGCGCGCACTGCGCAAGCAACTGACCAGCTGACTAGCGCTTGCGAAGCCCCACGACCACCAGCACCACGCCTGCGGCGAGCGCCGCGCCGCCGGCCCAGGCTGGAATTTCGTGTTGTTCGTTGACCTTGGCTTCGAGGCCGGCAACCTTGAGTACGCTCTTTTCGCTGCTATAGGACGGGGACTTGATCATAATGAACAGCCCAGCCGCGATCAGCAGGGCGCCGACAATTTGCATAGCACGCATTTTATTATGACCTTGAATATGGGTTGCCAAGGTGATTGTATTCTTTGGAGCGTCAATATGGGCGTAGTTCGCGTGTATTCTGCGGGCCCGGGTGGTATGTTTCGGCCGTTATGAAACTGCATCGGGCCACAAGTCTTAAGTTGGCGCTGCTGTTGGCGCTGCTGCTGCCGTTACAGGCATTCGCGGCGGTTTCCAGCTGTGCGCAAACTGGCCTGGCCCACGCCGCCACCCACAGCCACCAGGCACACCCCGCCACCGACGGTCGCTGCGAACACGCAAGCCCGAGCACCCTGCATCATGACTGCGGCACTTGCTGTTGCGTTGCCGTCTCGTGCAATTCCGGCGCGAGCTGGCCGGCGCCTCTCCTCACCCATCCGCAACCGGCGCTGGCGCGGCCTAAAACTCCTCTCTCAGCCACCATCGACCGGCTCGATCGTCCTCCGCGATTCCGCTTCACCTGAGTGGGGGCGCGTACTGCGCCGACGTTTTTGGTGTTGAGGATCCAAGCCACATGGCTTGAGTGAGGTTGTCATGCAGATTTCCATGCCGCGAACCGGCGTCATCATGGCGTTACTGGCCTTGGGCGGTTGCGCGAGCTTTTCCCGTGATGGCGGCTTCGACTCGGTGGCGCAGGCCACCCGTGCACAGCTAGGCAAAGAGGTTCAATGGCCGCGCACCGATGGAGAGCGTGCCAAGAGCGGCGCCCGGGTGGCCGAGCTGCTATCGCGCCCCTTGAGCATCGACGATGCCGTACAAGTTGCCTTGCTCAATAATCGTGATCTACAGGCATCGTTCGAGCAACTGGGCGTATCCGAGGCGGACTTGGTGCAATCGGGTCGGCTGCCGAATCCGCGCTTTGATTTTCGCCACGCCAGCGCCGGCGGCCAGTTCGACATCGAGGAGACCGTGAGCCTCAATGTGGTCGCACTGCTGACCATGTCGTATCGCCACGAAACCGAACAACGCCGCTTCGCGCAAACTCAAGCGAGCATCGAGCAGCAAATTCTCGAGTTGGCAGAACACACTCGTTCTGCTTATGTCGCCATGCTGGCCGCGCGCGAATCGGTCACCTACCACGAACAGGTGAATGCCGCGGCAAACGCGAGTGCCGAGCTGGCGCGACGCATGGCCGCGGCCGGCAACTGGAATCGCATCGATCAGGCTCGCGAGCAAGCGTTCGAATTGGAGGCGCAGCAAAGCCTGAGACGCGCGCAGTACGAGGAAACCGCGAGCCGCGAGAAATTGATTCGCCTGCTGGGTTTACCGAATGCATCGGGCGCCGACACGCCTCTGCACTTGGCCGACCGCCTGCCCGAACTGCCGTCGTCCATCGAGGCGCTCCCGGATGTCGAACAGTACATATTGGAAAAGCGCGTCGATTTGCAATTGCAGCGGTTCAAGATCGATCAGCTCGCCCGCAGCCTGAACTTGACCCAGAGCACGCGGTTCGTCAATGTGCTGGAGGCTGGGCCGACGCGGATCAAACAGGGAACCGCCCGCGACCCTTACGAATCGGGCTTCGTCTTCAGCTTCGAAGTGCCGATCTTCGACAGCGGCGCCGCCCGGGTTAGAAGGGCTGAAGCAATCTACGCACAGGCGCTGGACGAATTCGCGCAGGCGGCGATCGACGCTCGATCGCAGATTCGTCAGTCTTACGCCAACTACCAAGCCGCCCACAAACTGGCCGTTCAACAGCGCGATGAAATCCTGCCGCTGCGCAAAGCCATCGCCGATCAGAACCTGCTGCGCTACAACGCGTCCCTGATCAGCATCTTTGATCTGCTGTCCAGCGCGCGCGAGCAAGCCGCCGGCGTGGACGACTGCATTCAAGCTGCACGCGATTTTTGGATGGCGAAATCGGAATACGACGCCTCATTGCTCGGCAACCCCGTGGCTGCAAGGACGACATCATGGTAACCCGACGAAATTTCTTCAGCAGTGCCGGCCTGGCGGTCGCTGCCGGTATCGTGAATAAGAGCGCCCTGGCGGCACTGCCGCAGATCATATCCACGGATTCTGCGGCCACCCATCCGCCGACGGGACCGTCCAACGGCCGCCCTTACCACCCTGTTGCGACGTTGAATGGCTGGTCCTTGCCTTGGCGCATGCACAACGGCGTCAAAGAATTCCATCTGGTGGCGGAGCCGGTGGTGCGCGAAATCGCGCCGGGTATGAAGGCTAATCTGTGGGGTTACAACGGGCAATCTCCCGGCCCCACCATCGAAGTCGTCGAAGGGGATCGCGTGCGCATGTTCGTGACCAACCGATTGCCCGAGCACACCAGCGTGCACTGGCACGGCCAACGCCTGCCCAATGGCATGGACGGGGTCGCGGGATTGAATCAGCCATCGATCAAACCGGGCCAGACCTTCGTCTACGAATTCATCGCCCAGCGCGCCGGGACTTTCATGTACCACCCACACGCCGATGAGACCACACAGATGGCGATGGGCATGATGGGATTTTGGGTCACGCATACCAAGGACCCGAACTTCATGCGCGTCGATCGCGACTATGTGCTTCTGCTGAATGCTTTTGACATCAGCCCAGGAAGCTACACGCCGAAAGTCAGCACCATGCTGGACTTCAATCTGTGGACCTTCAACAGTCGCGCCTTTCCCGGTACCGATCCGATGGTGGCGCGACTCGGCGAGAGGGTGCGTATTCGCGTCGGCAATCTGACCATGACCAATCATCCGATTCACATTCACGGCCATGAGTTCGTGGTGGTCGGCTCCGACGGCGGATGGTCCTCACCGGGCTCCCGATGGCCTGAGGTGACCACGGATATCGCCGTGGGCCAGATGCGCGCCCTCGAATTCACGGCGGCCGCGCCGGGAGACTGGGCATTCCATTGCCACAAGAGTCACCACACCATGAATGCCATGAGCCATAGTCTGCCGAATACGCTGGGCGTCGATCAGGGCGACCTGGCCGACAAACTTTCCTCCCTGATACCGAAGTACATGAACATGAGCGGCAACATGGGCGGTATGGCGATGAATATGCCGCTGCCGGAAAATACGCTGCCGATGATGGGTGGCACAGGGCCGTACGGCGACATCGAAATGGGCGGCATGTTCACCGTGATGAAAATCCGCTCCGACATTGCCCACGGCGACTACCGCGACCCGGGCTGGTACCGGGCACCGGCCGGCAGCGTTGCTTATCCGTGGACGGGCGACCCGCCGCCGACCGAGCGGGACAGCACACAACAGGGCGCGCCCGACGATGCTTCGCCGCAAGCGGCATTCCACGTACACAAGCCAACGGGTCCCATGGAGCATTGAAAGATCATGAAAACCGTCAACGTCAATGTCCGGACTGTTATCGCCCCTTGTTGGCCTAACGCTTATCCAAGCGGTCTCGGCAATAAACGAATAGACAATTTCCCGCGATGCTCACCAGAAACAATGCCAGCGACGCCGGCACCACTTCGAAAACACGGTGCAAGCCCTGCCAGTCCAGCGGCGAATCCAGCCACTGCAAAAAATTGACGATATGGCCCGTATCGCCATCCTTGACGCAGCAATGCTGCAAACCGATGCGCATGCCATCGTTGATGCCGATATGCGTCCACTCGCCGTCGCGAAACCAGCGGTAGATCTGCAGCGAGATGAGATACAGAAACGCGGCCAGAGTGCCGTAGCCGATCAGCGCACCGATGCCGGCTGCCGCCCGAAAGAACGCGGTGCGCGCCGTCATGGCGCCGCACCCGCTGCGGGGCAGCCCTTCACTTCCAGCCTGACGATGCGGCCGCTCTCGCCTTGCAGGTCGGACGGATTCAGCAAACTGTCCGTGGGCTTCAAGTCGATGTCGATCCAATAGACGTTGCCGTTGCGTTTGCGATCGGCAATCCCGGGATTGAACCCCAAGGTCTGCGCCTGGGCGATGCGCGACTGCGCGCGCTTCTGGTCGCCATACAACCCCAAGGAAACGACCGGGCCATCATTCGGGCCGGGCATCTCCAGCGCATCCTCGATGCCTCCGGCCTTCAATTTCGCCAGCATCTTGTCCGCCGCGTCGCGCGCGGCGGGCAGCGGCAAGTAAACCCAGACGCCGGCCCACACCTCCCCGTCCGCCACCCGTTGCCGCGGGTCGTAGCCCCCGCCTCGCAGCGTGGATGCGGCATGCGCGGTCTCCGCCATGTCGCGAAAGGGTCCGATGCTGATGCAGCGTTTCACACTGGTGAGCAGACCGCTGCCGCCATCGTCGTGCGCTGCGAGGTTGCCGCCGCTGGCGCCTGCCGCCAGCCCGGCGGCGCCGGCCGGCGCGGACGGCTCGCTCGGCGCGCGGCTGCCGGGAGATTCGGACGCCAATTTCAGTGTGCTGGCAACCACCGGCGCGGCGCCGGCAGATGATTTGGCGACGCCGCGACCCCACAGGAAGTAGCAAACATTGGCCAACACCAAGCACACCACGACGGTCTTTAACAGCGTCAATTGTCACCCATGAATCAAACGCAAGCTTGCTTCGCCCGATACGAAGCGCTGTACTCGCTCGCCGTTGTCGAGCAGCAGCGCGCCTTCCGCATCGACCCCCCGAGCAACGCCCGTGACCACCCGGTCGCCGACGATGATCTGGGCCGGCCGGCCGTTCAATGCGTCGAGCGACGACCAAGCGTCGCGAAACGCCGCAAAACCCTGGCGCTCGTATTGCAACAGCATACTCAAAAGCTCGTCCAAGATCGCTCCGGCCACCAAATTGCGCGACGGCGCAGCCTCGCAAGCATCCTCCACGGCGGCCACCGCAACACCGCTGGCTTCGATTTTTTGCCGGGCCCCGGGGGGCAGGAAGACATTGACCCCGATGCCGATGACTACATGAGCGGGGCCCTGGGCCTCGGCGCGCAGCTCGATCAGCACCCCGCCCATCTTGCGATCCTTGAACCAAATATCATTTGGCCACTTGAGGGCAGTCCCAAAGGCTCCGGCCCTGGCCAGCGCGCGCGCCACCGCCACGCCCACCCCGAGACTCAAAGCCGGCAGAGTTCGTGCCATATCGCTGAAACTCCAGCCCACCGACATGGCGATGCCGGCGCCAAAAGGCGCAATCCAACGACGGCCCAGACGCCCGCGACCGGCATGCTGCAATTCACTCAGGCAAACATCGGCGCTGCCCCGAGGCGGCGCCGCGGCAGCCAATAGACGGGTGTTGGTGGAATCGACCTCGAACAGCAGTTCCAGGTTGCGCAGGTGGGGTTTGCGCGCGGCGGCAATCTCGCTCCCGATGCGGCGCGCGTCCAGCAATTCGATTGGGCCGGCGAGTCGATAACCTCTACGCGGCAAAGCCTGAATGTCTATTCCCAGCGCGCGCAGCCGCTCGACCGCCTTCCACACTGCTGCGCGCGTATGCCCCATGGCCTCCGCCAACCATTCGCCGGAGCGCAGTTCGCCGTCCGCCAATAGCTTCAGCAGCGGCGGATGCTCTATGTCGCGCGGGGTCGAAATAACCATAACCGGCGTACGCGACTTTCCTGTCCGGTGCGCATGCGCACGATGTTGCCGCGGTGGGTATAAAGCACGAAGGCGGCCACGCAGACGCAAAGCGTCAGCAACGGCAGATTATCCGGTTGTGCGAGGCAGACCGCGACGATGAGCAAGCAGGCGGTCACCATGCTCGCCAATCCGACATAGCCGGTCAGCAGCAGCACCACGAACCAACTGATCAGCATCGGGGCCAGCAAACGCGGATCGACGGCCGCCATCACACCCACGACGCTGGCCACGCCCTTGCCGCCGCGAAATTCGAACCAAACCGGATAGACATGCCCCACGATCACTGCAAAGCCGCAGGCCACTGTCAGCCACTCACGCGGTACGTCAGGATCGATGCCGATTCCGGGCAGCGCCGCCAGGGGCAGCCAGAGCACCGCAAAGACGCCCTTTGCCACGTCGATCAACAGCACCGCCAATCCGAACAGCTTGCCCTGGGTGCGCAATGCATTGGTGGCGCCGGCGTTGCCGCTGCCCATGCTGCGAATATCGACGCCGCGCAATCGGCCCAGCACCAAACTGCCGAGCAGGGTGCCGATCAGATAGGCCAGCAGCAATTTGACACCCAGTTCCAACATGCGCGAATTATGACATCAGCTGCTGTCAACGCCTGGGCAAATGCACCTCCGCCAGCATGCAGCGCACCCCGCCGCCGCCTAAACGCTCGATGGTGGGGATGGCGACGGCCACCAATTCCGCATGCGCTTCGAGCGCGCGCCGCTGAGCCGGGCCGAAGCTGCGCAGCGCTCGATCCGACAATGCAATCACGCCGCCCTGAGGCGGCGCCAATTCCAGTACGTTGGCGGCGAAATCCGCCATCTGCGCCATGCTGATGTCGATGACTTCATGGCCGGTGGCCCGAAGCCTCGAGAACACCGCGTCGCGGTGCAGGTCTCTAACGATGGACTGGCCGCAGACGACGGCGAAGCCGCTGCCGATCGCCATGAGCACATTGGTGTGATAAATCGGCTGGCCCGCGCCATCCTGGGCGTCGAACGCCATCAGATCGTAGTCCAGCAGCTGGGCAAATTCTCCCAGTACATCAAGGTCCGTGCGCGGCGACAGGCAGGCGTATGCGATTCTATGCCGGCGGTCCAGGACCAGGCTGCCGGTTCCTTCCAAGTACTTGTCCTCATGCTCGCGGTGCGTCAGATCGACGGTGCGCGAGATGCGAAAACCGCCGCCGCGCACCACCTGTTCCAATATTTCCTCGCGGCGCTCCAAGCGCCGATTGGGCGCTAACATGGGATAGAGCGTGACGGTGCCGTCGCCGTGAAAACTCACCCAGTTGTTGGGGAAGATGGCGTCGGGCTTGGGCGGCTGGCGGGTATCGGCGGCGACCAGCACGGTCACGCCGGCGCGCTCCAGCGCTTCGGCCAGGGCGTCGAATTCCGCCAGCACCTGCGCCTGCACCTCGCCGTCGCCCTCGCCCGGGATTGCCGCGCTTTGCTGAAAGGGGTTAGTGGCTGCGGTCTGCGGGTTGAACCCAAAGCACGCAGGGCGGACCATGAGGACGGTCCCTGCGCTTTGCGGCTCCGGAATCGTGCATGCAGAGGGACACATATCGCCGGCACTATATAATGATGGCCGTTGACAGGGCACGTCACTTTCATCAAGGTGGAAAATCCGAAGTGCCCATTCCGGCCAATCAGCGGTTCCGGCCTTAAGTTCGTTTTTTTGGGGTTACGCCTTGCGGGTTTCATTTGCTAAATCGATCGTGGTGGTTGCGCTGGCTTTGGTGGCTGCGGCCGCCCAAGGCGCCAAACCCGTGCTCCCAGCCAAGCCATTGCCCCCGCCCAAACCACAGGCGGCCGAATACCCCTTCGACTTTGAGGTGCTGCTCGAAGATGCGAAGCGCCGTTCGGCGACAGCCTATTCGCCGCAGAAGAGCAGCTTGCCGGCGGGCCTGGACAAGTTGAGTCCTGAACAGTACCGCAGCATCCGTTTCAATCCGGATGCCGGTATCTGGCGCGCCGAAAAGCTGCCGTTTCGCCTCGAGCTGCTGCGCGCCGGCTACAACTTGCAAACCGCGGTGATCGTGTCGACCGTCGAGGAGGGCAAGGCGCGGGACTTGGTGGCGACGCCGGCCATGTTTCAGATGAACGCGGCGCTGCCCGCCAAAGTGTCCTTGCCGTTGTCGGGTTTTCGGATTCGCAGCCTCATCAACTCGAAAAAGATCTGGGACGAATTCTTGGTGTTCCAAGGCGCCAGCCATTTCCGCGCCGTGGCGAAAAATCTGCTTTATGGGCTGTCCGCGCGCGGTCTGGCCGTCAACACCGGCGAGCCAAATGGCGAAGAATTCCCGGCATTCACGCATTTTTGGGTCGAGCGTCCGGCGCTGCACGCCAAAGCCATCGTGATTTATGCGCTGCTCGAAAGCGAGTCCGCCGCCGGGGCCTACAAATTTACGGTCCAGCCCGGCGATGAAACCACTACCGATGTGGAACTGACGCTGTTTCCACGCGCCGAAATGCGCGCGGTGGGCATCGCGCCGCTGACCTCCATGTTTCTCTTCGATGAGACCAACCGCGGCCGCCTGGATGATTATCGCCCTGAAGTACACGATTCGGACGGGCTGCAAATCACCAGCAAGTCCGGCGAACAAATATTCCGTCAACTCGCCAACCCGGTAAAACTTCAAGTATCGACCTTCACCACTCAGCCGCCGAGCGGTTTCGGGCTGGTGCAGCGGTCGCGCTCGCAGGCCGACTTCCAGGATTTCGATGCCCAGTACGAGCGCCGTCCCAGCGCCTGGGTGGAACCGAAGAGCGAGTGGGGTCCAGGATCGGTGGAATTGGTCGAGATACCCTCGGGACGCGAGACCAATGACAACATCGTGGCGTTCTGGAGACCGGCGCAACCGCTGACGCCGGGACATCCGGCGCAGTTTTCCTACCGCATCTCTTGGAATAACGAACCCGAAGTTCCCAAGGGGCTGGGCAGGGTCATGGCCACACGCTCGGGGGCCAGCATCGATCGCAAGCGCCGCGTGTTCGTGTTGGATATCGTGGGCGCCGGCGAAAAGCTCGACGGACTGCGTCTCGATCTGGGCGCCTCCAACGGCAAGATTTTCAATGCCACCCTCACCTCAAACAGCGAGTTGCACGGCCTGCGCGCCAGCTTCGACATCGATCCGAACGATGCCGACTTGATCGAGTTGCGACTGCGCGTCATGCGCGGCGATGCGCCCGTCAGCGAAACCTGGTTATACCGATGGACGTCCAGCTAAGTCCGGCGGTTGCCTTCGAGCGCCGCGCCTCATCCGGCGGGATGCCGCCGGAGGCGCCGCTTGGCATGCCGGCGCAGGATCTGAGCTACAGTCCTTCACATCGCGAGCGTTACGGAATCGCCAGCACCGTGCTGTACGCGCGTTTCATTTTGATCACCGTCACATTGGGTGTAACCACCTACGGTGTGTACCAGATGCTGCAGGCGGTGCGCTTTTTCAGCATGACCATTCTGCAAGGCATGATGATTTTCTTTTTTTCCGTATCGCTCGGCTGGATCGCATTTGCCGCAGGTTCCGTGCTGGCCGGCGCATCGAAGCGCCGCGATCGTGTGCCGGCGCGCACCGCTGCTGCGGGAGCTGCGCTGACTGCGCTGGTCATGCCCATCTACAACGAAGACCCGACGCGCACCACGGCGGGACTGCGAGCCATGGCCGAAGCGCTGCGGGCCTGCGATGCGCACCCAGGATTCGAGATCGTCATCCTGTCCGATTCCACCAACGCGGATGCCTGGATTCAGGAATCAATGGGCGTGGAACGCTTGCGCGCGGCACTCGCCGACTTCATGCCGGTATGGTACCGGCGCCGTTGGCAGAACATCGCCCGCAAGTCCGGCAATGTCGAGGACTTCGTCACGCGTTGGGGCGGCCGCTACGAGTACATGATCGTGCTGGACGCCGACAGCCTCATCGATGCGTCGACGCTGCGGCGTCTGGTCGACATGATGCAGGCAGACCCCAAGCTCGGGATTCTGCAAACCACGCCGCAGCTCATCGGTGCACGAACCTTCTTTGGCCGCTTGCAGCAATTTGCCGCCTGTCTTTACGGCCCCGTCATCACCCGCGGCCTTGCGGCGTGGTCCGGCGACAGCGGCAATTATTGGGGCCACAACGCCATTATTCGCATGGCGGCCTTCGCGCAGAATTGCGGTCTGCCCTTGCTCAAAGGCCGCAAGCCGTTCGGCGGCCACGTACTGTCGCATGACTTCATCGAGGCCGCGCTGATTCGCCGCGGCGGCTGGAAGGTGCAGATGGCCACCGATTGCGGCGGATCTTGGGAAGAGTCCCCGCCCTCGCTGATCGATGTCGCGATCCGCGATCGCCGCTGGGCGCAGGGTAATTTGCAGCACATGAAAATCATCGGCGCCGCCGGCTTTCGCTTCACCAGCCGGATGCACCTGGGCGTCGGCATCATGAGTTATCTGTCATCGCCGCTATGGCTCATCATGCTTTGCATCGGCTTTGCACTCGCGGTGCAGTCGCATCTGATACGGCCGGAGTATTTCAGCCACGATTTTCAGCTGTTTCCAACCTGGCCGCGGTTCGATGTGGAACTGATGATGGCGCTGTTCTGGTTCAGCATGGCGATACTGCTGATTCCTAAAATGCTGGGGCTGATCCGCGCGCTGTTTTCGCGCCGCATTCGCCGCGGTGCCGGCGGCGTCATCGGCGTCGGCGCAAGCTTTGTTGTGGAAGCGATTTTGTCGGCGCTGTATGCGCCCATCCTGATGGTGATTCAGTGCCGCTCGGTGTTCGAAGTATTCATGGG
>JAXDQN010000257.1:0-4255 GCA_034667865.1 Gammaproteobacteria bacterium | reverse complement strand
AATGAGAGCTTCACGTCCCGGTCAATCGGTATTGCTGCTGGTGGACGTGGTCGAAACTCTGCGCAGCGAGCAGCTCGACTATGTGGTGATAGGTGCCTTTGCACTCTCGGTTCACGGAGTTGTGCGTGCATCCACAGACGCGGATGCTTTGATCCAGACTTCCGTGTCCAGAATGAAGCAGCTGCGTCGTGTGTTCGAAAACGCCGGTTTCGAGGCCGAGTTACGCCAGGGTGATGCCGATGATCCAATTCCGGCAATGCTGGTGTTAAGCGACTCGCACGGGACTCGGGTCGACCTTCTGGGAGGCCTGCGGGGCCTTGATCCGAAAGTGTTCACGCGTGGAATCGACGTGATGTTTCGTGATGGGACGTTGCGCTTCGTGGGACGGGAAGACTTCATTGCGATGAAATGTTTCGCCCAGGGTCCGCAGGATTTGCTGGACGCGAAGGCGGCCTACCGCGCAGCCGAGCACCCGCTCGATCTCGATCTCATGCGGCGCGTCGCTCGTAGATTCGGCCGCGAAGCAGCCGACAGGCTGGAAGAGATTCTCTGAGCTTTAGCGCCCGCGGTAAACGATGCGGCCCTTGGTCAAATCGTAAGGGGTCATCTCCACCGTGACCTGGTCGCCGGTCAAAATGCGGATGTAGTTTTTGCGCATCTTGCCTGAGATATGCGCGGTAACTACATGGCCGGTCTTGAGTTTGACGCGAAATGTCGTATTGGGCAGAGTCTCGACGACTTCGCCCTCGAATTGAATAGCCTCTTCTTTTGACATGCGTCCTTATGGAGTACGGGAAAACCGGGCGCATTGTGCATAAAGCACCCTGTTAAAGCAATTTAAGCGGGATTTTCCCGCCAGCTGCCCTGCGGCGAGCGCCTGGCATGGGCCTTGAGCAGGCTGACAAATTGAGCGCGCGAGACGTCCCGGGCCCCCAGACTCTCCAAATGGGCGCTGGCCACCTGGCAATCGATGACTTTGATGTCGCGTGCCAAACACTCCTGTACCAGGCGGGCCATGGCTACTTTGGAGGCGTCACGTTCGCGGCTGAACATGGATTCGCCAAAGAAAACCTGGCCTAACTGCAGGCCGTACACCCCGCCAACCAAACGCCCGCCCTGGTAGGTTTCCACTGAATGGCCGAATCCTAAGCGGTGCAGCTTTTCATAGGAATCGATCATTTCCTCGTTCAGCCAGGTATCCGGACCCGAACGGCGCGGCGCCGCGCAGCCGCGGATGGTGGCGGCGAACGCGCAGTCCAGTTGCGTGGTGAAGCTGCCGTTGCGCAGGGTCTTGTGCAAGCTGCGCGAGCATTTGAATTCTTCGGGGAACAGCACCATGCGCGGATCCGGCGACCACCACAGAATGGGCTGCTGCGCCGAATACCAGGGAAATACGCCGCGCTCATAGGCGGCCAACAGGCGGGCCGAGCTCAAATCGCCGCCGGCCGCCAACAAGCCCGGGGGCTCGCGCAAGGCCTGATCCAGGGGCGGAAACCAATTCGGATCGGCGTGCTCGCCCAACCACACCAGCCGGCTCAGAGATGCAACTCCTCATCGGCGTTCCGATGGTAGGGCACGTGCTCGTTGACCGCGGCCGCATATTGATCCACCCCACGGCCCTCGCGCTGCGCATAGTCGCGAATCGCGGCCGCAAAGCGCGGATCGGCAATGTAATGCGCGGAGTGGGTGATGGTCGGCACAAAGCCGCGCGGCACCTTGTGCTCGCCTTGGGTTCCCGGCTCGAAGCGCTGCAGCTGATGCTCGATGCAATATTCGATGCCTTGGTAGTAGCAGGTCTCGAAATGCAGGCTGTGGTAGTTGCCGCCGGCGCCCCAGTAGCGGCCAAACAAGGCATCCTCGCCGACAAAGAAAATCGCCACCGCGATGGGCTCCGAGCCGATACGCGCGATTTTCAGCATGATGTCATTCGGCATCGCCGCCGACACTTGCTTGAAGAAATTCAAATTCAAATACGGTTCATGGCCATGGCGATGGAAGGTGTCGGCGTAGAACTGATACACGGTGCTCCACGAATCGTGGTCCATCTCGCCGCCCAATCGCGTATCGAATTCGATGCCGGCTTCCGCGACGCGGCGCCGCTCGCGTTTGGCTTTCTTGCGTTTCTCGGCGGTAAAGGTGGCGAGAAAGGCATCGAAGGATTCATAGCCGGCGTTGAACCAGTGGAACTGGCAATCGCGCCGCTGAATCAATCCGGCTTGGCCCAAGCTGGCGGCGACCGTATTGCTGGGAAATAAAATATGCCAGGAAGAGAACTGTTCTTGCTGGGCGTATTCCAGCGCTGCGCGCAGCAAGACGCTGGTCATGACCGCGGCGTCGGCGTCGGGATGGATCAGCAGGCGCGCGCCTGCCACCGGCGTGAAGGGCACCGCCGTCAGCAGCTTGGGGTAGTACTTCAGGTCGTTTTGCGCATAGGCGCCGGCCCAGGAGAAGTCGAACACGAACTCGCCGCGCGAATGCGATTTGCGAAACAGCGGCATGGCCGCGAGCGCCGCGCCCGAGGCATCCTCGATCACCAAATGATTGGCGGCCCAACCGGTGCGCGCCGTGACGCAGCCGGAGTGCTCCAGCGCCAGAAAAAACTCGTGGCGCAGGAACGGCTGCGCGCTACCGGCGAGCGCATTCCAACTGGCCGCATCGATATCCGCGATGCTGCGCAAGAACCGCGCGGACACCCGCTTGAGGCTAACTTTCTCGATGGGGGACCGTTTTTTTGACAGGCCGCGCGTCACGCACTGGCAGCGAGCGGCTTGGCGTGAGGCTGTGCGGGCTGTTCGGCTTCGACGCGTTCCAAGTACTTATCGGCGTCCAAGGCCGCCATGCAGCCGGTGCCGGCCGAGGTGACCGCCTGCCGATAGACGTGATCGGCCACATCGCCGGCGGCGAATACGCCGGCAATACTGGTGGCCGTGGCATCGCCGTCGCTGCCGCCTTTCACCACGATGTAGCCGCCCCGCATGTCGAGCTGTTTCTCGAATAGCTGAGTATTGGGTTGATGCCCGACGGCGATGAACACGCCATCGACATTGAGTGAACGAGTGGCGTTTCCTGAGGTGGCTTTCAGCCGCACGCCGGTGACGCCATTGTCATCACCGAGGATTTCATCGACTGCGTGGTTCCAGACGATGCTGGCCTTGCCGGCCTTCTCCAAGGCAAACAAGCGGTCCTGCAGGATTTTCTCCGAACGCAGCTTGTCGCGCCGGTGCACCAGCGTGACGTGCGAGGCGATGTTGGTCAGATACAGCGCCTCTTCCACAGCCGTATTGCCGCCGCCGACCACCGCCACGGCCTTGCCGCGATAGAAAAATCCGTCGCAGGTGGCGCAGGCGGACACACCCTTGCCGCGAAACGATTCCTCAGAGGCCAGGCCCAAATACTTTGCCGAGGCGCCCGTGGCGATGATCAACGCGTCGCAGGTGTATTCGCCGTTATCGCCAACCAGCCGAAACGGCCGATGGCGCAGCTCGACCCGATTGATGTGGTCGAACACGATGTCGGTGTTGAATCGCTCGGCATGACGGCGCATGCGGTCCATCAGGGCGGGGCCCTGAAGGTGCTCGACATCGCCCGGCCAGTTGTCCACATCGGTGGTGGTCATCAACTGACCGCCTTGCTCCAGGCCGGTGATGAGCAGGGGGCTGCGATTCGCTCTGGCGGCATATACGGCGGCGGAATAGCCCGCGGGACCCGACCCTAGGATCAGCAGACGACTGTGCCTAACAACGCTCATGTATAATTTGCCTCTGTCGTGAATTTGCTTGTGCCAGCAACGGCTAGCCCATGGTAAGTAAATCTGCGGGCGCCAGCCAGTTCAAACAAGGCCTCACCACCGCAAATTCCAAGAGGTGGTGCATCCCTTTAGCCTGGGTTACTATTGCATAGTATTCAATTGGTTAAGAAGTAAATATCATTAAAGCTCTAGATATCGCAGACGCCTCCTCGGGCAAAAAGCCCAAACCCAGACCTAAGCTGTCTGGCGCTGTGGCGCGCTCCTTGCGCGAGGGCACGCTGTGGGTACTCGGTGCGCTGGCGTTGCTGCTGTTGCTGGCGCTGCTGTCTTACCATCCCCATGATCAGAGCTTCTCGGACACCGGCGAACCGGGTCCGGTGGGCAATTGGATTGGTCCCGTGGGTGCATGGATTGCGGGATTCTTTCTGTTCCTATTCGGCCGCCCGGCATATCTATTTCCGGTGATGCTGGCATATGCCGGCTGGCTGGTTCACAAAGAGCATTCGT
>JAXDQN010000256.1:0-5285 GCA_034667865.1 Gammaproteobacteria bacterium | reverse complement strand
CGCCGTCGCCGAGGACATCATCACCAAGTCCATTTGGCCCGCAGGCCATCCTTACAGTCATACCGTCATCGGTGAAATGACTGACCTGGACGCGGCCAAGGTCGAGGACGTGAAGGAATGGTTTTCCCAATACTACGGCCCCTCGAACGCCGTGCTAGTGCTTGCCGGCGATGTGACTGCCGCGGAGGCCAAGGACAAAGTACAGCAGTACTTCGGCACCATCGGCGCAGGGCCGCCCGTATCGCGTCAGAAGGAATGGATCGCGAAGCGCACCGGCGTACAGCGCGCCACAGCCCAGGACCATGTTCCGCAATCCCGACTCTATGTGGAATGGAATGCACCTGCGGCTGGAACCGCGGACGCCGATATGTTGGACCTGCTCACCGGAGTTCTGGCCAACGGTAAATCATCACGGCTGTACGAGCGCCTGGTTTACAAGGACCAGATCGCCACCAACGTCGCAGCAGCAGTCGATTTTCATGAGATCGGATCAGTCATCGATATCGAACTGACCGCAAAGGCCGGCGTGCCGCTGGGAAGAGTCGAAGCGGCTTTCAATCAGGAACTGAAGCGCCTGCTGCACGATGGCGCCACGGCGGATGAGATTGAGCGCAACAAGACGCGCATCATCGCACGCTCGATTCGAGCGCTGGAACGCGTCGGCGGATTTGGCGGCAAATCCGATTATCTCGCCCACTCGGAGACCTTCTTCGGCGACCCCGGTGCTTGGAAAAGCAGTTTGGCGCGAGTTCGCGCCGCCAAACCCGAAGAGGTCTTGGCAGCCGGCCGACGCTGGATGTCCGATGGCTCCTTTACATTGGAAGTCACCCCGTTCCCCGAGTACGCGCGCGTCAGCGCGACCAAGGCGCCCGAAATTCCCGCGCCCGGCGCACCGATTCCGTCGCGATTCCCCGCCACTCACACGGCGACTCTGTCGAACGGCATGAAGGTCATCGTCGCTGAACGGCACGACGCGCCACTGATCATTTTCAATCTCGTGCTGGACGAGGGTCGCTCGTCGGATCCGGCCAATCTGCCCGGCGTCGCTGCCGTGGAAGCCGGCAGTCTGTTGGACGGTACGGTCAGCATGGACGCGTTGACGTTGGACGATAGACGCGCCGCCTTAGGGATGGCCATTGCGGCACGCGCCGATGTGGATTACACCGGCGTTTTCATGAGCGTCTTGAGTACTCGTCTCGATCCGTCCCTGGACTTGTTTGCCGACGTGCTGCTGCATCCCGCATTCCGCGCTGCCGATGTCGCGCGCAGGAAGTCACTGGAAGTCGCAGGCATTCGTCAAATCAAGAACGATCCGCTGGGCGGGGCATTGCGCGTCGCCTCAGTACTCGCCTACGGCGCCGATCATCCCTACGGACGGTTGACCACCGAGGCCAGCGTCGCCAAGATCACGGCAGAAGATCTCAAACGGCACCATGAACAATGGGTACGCCCGACCAACGCCACCATGCTGATTGTCGGCGACACCACTTTGCAGGCCATCCTGCCCAAGTTGGAGGCACACTTTGGCGCATGGCACTCCAACGGCGCCTCCAACAAGAGCGGCGTCCGCGATGTCCCCGCCATATCCCCCGCAGCGAACGAGATTTACCTGATCAATAAACCCGGCGCCCAACAGTCGGTGATTGTGGCCAGCATTCTCGCTCCCCCGCAATCAAG
The DNA here is from genome assembly GCA_034667865.1 of Gammaproteobacteria bacterium. GTDB lineage: Bacteria > Pseudomonadota > Gammaproteobacteria > Steroidobacterales > Steroidobacteraceae > Bog-1198. Next base: position 3,608 of record JAXDQN010000256.1, on the reverse strand, counting down.
CCCCGATGACATTGCCATTCAGGCCATGACCACCTCATTGGGCGGCGCCTTCACCTCGCGGCTGAACTTGAATCTGCGCGAGGACAAACACTGGTCGTACGGCTCGTTCGCATTCGACCAGACCCGGCAGGGCCCCAGCCTGCTCACGGCCTTGGCGCCGGTGCAGACCGACAAGACGCGCGAGAGCCTCGCGGAAGTGAAGCAAGAGCTGAACGACATTATTTCCACTCGCCCCTTGAACGCCCACGAACTGGAGTTGGCGCAGCAAAATTTGACCCTGCGCCTCACCGGACAGTGGGAAACCAATCAAGGCGTCGCCGGCTCGCTGGCTGAAATCGTCGGTGGCAAGCTGCCATTGGATTATTTCGACACCTACCCCAAGCGCGTCAACGCGCTGTCTGAGGCGGACTTGAAACGCGTCGCGCAGGAGGTCATCCAACCGGCCCGCTTTGTGTGGATGGTGATGGGCGATCAATCGAAGGTAGCTCCGCAGTTGGAAGCGCTGGGCCTGAAAATCAAGCTCATCGACGCGGACGGAACTCCGGTGGCCCACTAGATTCGTTCCGCCAGGCAGGCTTGCGGCCACCGCGCCTTCGCGGTGGCCTTTTCCCATTGATTTGATGCAGCAATCCCCGCAGCATGGCAGGTTTCCATGTGCGGGAAGAGCTAATGAGCGCGACGGTTTCAGTAGACCAGATCAAAATTGACAAGGTTTTGTACGATTTTGTGAATGAGGAGGCCCTCCCGGGCAGCGGAATCGAAGCGCAGAGTTTTTGGCGGGGATTCGCAGGCCTGGTGACCGCCAAAAGCGGGCGCAACGCCCAACTCCTGCAACGCCGCGATGAACTTCAGGCAAAGATCGATGCCTGGCATCGTCAAAATCCTGGCCCCGAATTTGATCGCAAAAAATACCGCGACTTTCTGCGCGACATCGGCTACTTGGTGGCGGAGAAAGAACCTTTCTCCGTCGACACGGCCAATGTCGATGCTGAGATTGCGCAAATTGCCGGCCCCCAACTCGTGGTGCCGGTCAGCAATGCGCGCTATGCGTTGAATGCGGCCAATGCGCGCTGGGGCAGCCTGTACGACGCACTCTACGGCACCGACGCGATCCCGCAGGACGGTGCGCCGCGCGGCGGCCAATACAATCCGCAACGCGGCGCGATGGTCATCCGCTTCGCTCGAGACTTCCTCGACCAACACTTTGCGCTGACCCAAGGCTCGCATCGCGATGCCACCGGTTACAAACCCGCGCGCGGCGGCATGCAGGTGCAACTCAAGGACGGCTCGGTTACGGGACTGAAAATTCCGGCGGCATTCCGCGGCTTCCAGGGCGAGAGCGCCTCACCCACTGTGCTTCTGCTGCAGCATCACGGTCTGCACGTCGAAGTGCACATCGACAAGACGCACTATATTGGACGCGATGATGCAGCCGGAATCAGCGATGTGGTCCTCGAGTCCGCCATCACCACCATCCAGGATTGCGAAGACTCCGTCACCGCCGTCGATACGGCCGACAAGGTTCACGTGTATCGCAATTGGCTTGGGCTGATGAAGGGCAGCTTGGAAGCCCGGGTCGACAAGGGCAACAGCGCGCTGGTGCGCCGGTTGAATGCGGATCGCCGATACCAAACGCCCGAGGGCAAAGAACTGGTGCTGCCGGGCCGCAGTCTCATGTTGGTTCGCAATGTCGGTCATCACATGCAGTCGCACATGGTGACTTTGGACGACGCGCCGGTGCCGGAAACGTTCATCGATGCCGCGGTCACGGGGCTCATCGGTTTGCACGACTTGCGGGGACCCGGCGCCCGACGCAATTCCCGCACCGGATCGATCTACATCGTCAAACCCAAAATGCATGGACCCGAAGAAGTCGCTTTTTCCGAGGAACTATTCGGCACAGTCGAGCAAATTTTGGAATTGCCGAAAAACACGCTGAAAATCGGCATCATGGACGAGGAGCGGCGCACCTCGGTCAATTTGATGGAATGCATCCGCGCCGCCCGCGAGCGGGTCGTGTTCATCAACACGGGCTTTCTGGATCGCACCGGCGATGAAATTCACACCTCGATGGAGGCCGGCATCACGCCGCGCAAGAGCGAACTCAAAAAAGCCATCTGGCTGGATGCCTACGAGCGCCAGAACGTCGACATTGGCCTGGCCTGCGGATTACGCGGGCACGCACAAATCGGCAAGGGCATGTGGGCCATGCCCGATTTGATGGCCGACATGTTGAAGGCGAAGATTGCCCATCCTCAAGCCGGCGCGAACACCGCTTGGGTGCCCTCGCCTACCGCCGCCACGCTGCACGCGCTGCACTATCACATGGTCGATGTCGCCGCGGTTCAAGAGAAATTGTCCGCGCGACCGCGAGCGTCCTTGGATGAAATCCTGACGCCGCCGCTGGTGGCTGCGGCTCGCTGGAGTGCAGGGGAGATCGAAGAGGAAATCAACACCAATGCCCAGAGCATTTTGGGCTATGTGGTGCGGTGGATCGATTCCGGCATCGGCTGCTCCAAGGTGCCGGACTACTACGACATTGCGCTGATGGAGGATCGCGCCACCCTGCGCATTTCCAGTCAGCACGTGGCCAATTGGCTGCATCACAAGGTTTGCTCGCCTCAGCAAGTGCGCGATGCGTTGAACAACATGGCGAAGGTGGTCGACAAGCAGAACGCAGGAGACCCGAGCTATCGTCCTATGGCCACAGATTCCGGCCACAACGTGGCATTCCAGGCTGCCAGCGAACTGGTGTTCAAGGGCCGCAACGAGCCCAACGGTTACACCGAGGCCATTCTTACCGCGCGTCGAATGCAAAAGAAGTCAGAGTTTCGCTAGCCCTCAGCGCGGAAATCGGCGCGCCGCGGCGGCTGGGCCCATCGAGGGGATTTGGGTGTTGGGATGGCTGCGCGCCAACGCCAAGTCCATCACCGGCACCAATGCGCTCATTCGCGCTGGTAACTGCGCGCGCCGCGGGATCTTGCCGGCGGGCTGCAGCAAATTCACCATCTGATCATGCAAAGCTGAGAATTGCCGGCGCTGGCGGGTGATTTCACGCCGCAGTTCACTGCTGTCGAGCACGATGACGCTGGCGCATCCCGGACAATTCATGTGGCGCTGGGCGCTCAGCCACGCCAGCGTGCGCGGCTCGGTCCAACCGCATTGCCAGCACTTGATGTCTATTTCCCGCCCTTCGATCAAATCATTCAGTTCTGCCATGGGTCCCTCCGACGATATGCAATTCACCCGCGCAAGCTCGCGTTTCCACTAAAGCTGCACGAAGTCCGCAAGATTGAATAAGTCCCGAGGGAAACACCAGCGACGGTTTATTGACGTCGGATCGCACTTTTCATCTTCATGCTCGTATTGAGTCACTCGAACTCTTGATGGGTTTGTTTATTGACCATAACGTGCAACCATGCCCCCCATAGGCAGTGAGCAGCGAAGATTCTGAACTGCGAAGCCGGTCACACTCTTGCAATGCCGCAGCGCATCAGATTTGCACGCTCACAGAAAGCTTCGTCGCAGCGCCGCCAAGCGCGTCGCCCACGGTCGCTCCCTTTCCAGCCACGCGGCCAGGGTCACCAGCCGCCCGTCGGCGCCTAATG
>JAXDQN010000255.1:0-4302 GCA_034667865.1 Gammaproteobacteria bacterium | reverse complement strand
CGCCGCCAGTGCCAAGCCGGAAATGCCGGTGGGAAAACCCAGGTAATTTTCGATCTTTGAACTCGATCCCGCCTGCCCGCCCGGCGTGCCGGTCTCGAGCACCATCACATCCAAGCCTTCGGAGGCTGCGTATACGCCGGCGGCCAGGCCCGCAGGTCCCGCACCGACCACAATGACATCGCGTACGCGGTCGTCATCGATCTGCTGATTCATGCCGAGTGTTGCCGCGACTTCCTCGTTGCTCGGATTTTTGAGCACCACGGATCCATGGCACACGACCACGGGGAAATCCTCAACTCCCACGTGGAAGCGTTCGAGCAGCTCGCGCACCGATGCGTCGCCATCAATGTCGAGATTCACGTAAGGGTAGCTATTGCGGGTGAAGAATTGCTGCAGCCGAAGCGTGCCGGCCGAGCGGGTGGAGCCTAGCAGCACCACGTCGCTGGTGCCCGCCGTCATCAACGCCACGCGGCGCAGAATATAGGCGCGCATGAACAGTTCGCTCAGTTGCGAGTCGGTTTGGACAATGGAGCGTAAATCCGCACCATCGATGGTGAGAACTTCCCCACCCTCACGGACCCGCATGCGAACCACCGAACTGATGCCGCGCAGGGTCCCGACATCGCCCGTGAAGCTTCCCTGCGAGTGCACGACGATCAGCGTTTCTCCCGCCAAGGTGGGCTGAATGATTTCGATGCTGCCCGACAGGACCACGTACATCGGCAACCGGGCGCCGGGTTCGGCGAGAATTTGCCCTGGCTTCGTGGCGATCTTACGGCCGTGCGCGCTGAGGCGCGCGATTTGCACCGGGGTGAGCCGCGGAAACATCTGCGCGCTACGGCCGGCATAAGGAGACTGCGCCATCGAGCCTTCGAGATTTACTTCACTGCTCATGACACAAGAACCACCGTTCTCATGGCGCGCTAACCGCCCGGTCCGGTATGCCGAAAATATCGCCCGATATCGTCTTGCCAAAGGGCACTCGCGGCGCTTCCGGGTTGATGATTCGGTAGCCAAGGGTCTTGAGAAGCTCGCGAATCTCCAGGCTGGATGAGCCCTGCTGCGCGAGCATGACGTCCGAACACTCCGCCATGACAAATGGCCGGAAGCGGCTCAATGTATCTGTTGCGCCTCGTAATACCTTGTACTCGGCTCCCTCGACGTCAATTTTAATCAGGTTGGGAGAAAGTCCGTACTTGGTGACAAGAGAATCCAGGGTACGTATCGGTACGATTTCTCTTGCCACTTCTTGCGCAGCCACGTGCGCAACCGAAGGGTTAACCAATCCACCAATACTTGAGTATTCTTCTCTGCCATCTACCACGCTGATGGAGCACTCACCCGCAGCATCTCCGACCAGCGCCTTTTCCAGCATCACCTTGGCGCTAACCGCATTCGTCTCCACGTTGCGTTGCAACCTACCGTATGCGCTGGCGGTCGGTTCAATGGACAAGACGCGCCCGGATCCGAGGCGCAGCGCAGCGCCGATTGTATAAAAACCGATATTCGCACCCACGTCTATCACGTCGCGGCTGGCATCGATATGGTCGAAGAACATGCGTGACACGGCGGGCTCATAGGCACCGTAAATCATGCAACGTTGAAACAGCGATGACTTTGGGCTCAATGCAAACGTGCCGCCAAACTCGGGAACAAAAATCTGGATATCCTGTTGGGTGCTTTGACTCAGCCGGGACATTGCTTCGAACGCCGGGCGGAACTTGCTGACGAGATATTTTCGCCGCAAGTGCAGCGGAACAGTCAATAACCGCTGAGCCACGGGGCTCGATTTAATGAATTGCTTCACCGATTGTGACATTGGAGTCTCCCTACGCCCAAATCGAATCGCCCATGCACCCATGTTCTGTGCCATAGCCGACGCTACCAGCAAATTCTTCATGCGCCGCTTCAATTGCTTGCAGGCATTTGTATTACCGCATTAGGCAAACCTACCATGCCTACATCGCTCGGGTAAGCGGCATTTTCCTCAACTATGCGCATACACACGGTCGGGCGGCCATGCGCGGTTATAGCGCCGTCCTCACGTGCTCCACGCGCCTTTTGAATCGTGGCCCTTCCTGTGGATGCAGAAGTTTGCGTTCGGGCTATTGCGTTCACCGCGTACCTAAAACCTGCGATTTCATCATCATGTCCCGACCCCTTGTCAGCCGGCTCACCAGCGTGGCGGTCGAAAAGCGCGGGTACACTTACGGACCCGGCCGTCGCCGGCTCACTCGGCAAGTTTCCAGGGTCGTCGCTCGCAGATGCCGGTTCATGCGCGAGGTGCGCGAAACGAGCCTTCGTCTCGCGCCTCACCCAGGTCTTCAAATGTGTGCCCTCGCTCATCGTGGAGCGATGATGATTCAATTACCGCCGATAGGCTTCCGGCGATCAGACGCATCTGACGGATCTATAGGCGCGGGGGGACTCAACCCCTTGAAAAGGACGCTAAATTCCCCGTTTTCAAGCGGACTAATAAACGGACTTATTTATGGATTAAACAACCATTGATTGGTAATAAGTTATTGATATATAATGATACATGGCTAAGAAAGAAGCGGACATTAAACCGGCCATAAAAGCGGCACGGGACCGGGGCGAAACAGTCCCGCTGATGGAGCCGCTGTTAATCGGTGACAGCTCGCGTCACCGCGCCAGCCTGACCGATCTCGCGCTGGATCTGGCGCAGAGGAGCACCGGGTTCCGGCGGTCCCTGCCCGAAAGCCTGCTGGTTTCGCTGGCCGGCCTCGTGCGCTCAATGAATTGCTACTACAGCAACCTGATCGAAGGGCACGATACCCATCCGATCGATATCGAGCGCGCGCTCATGGGCGAGTACAGCAAGGACGCCAAAAAGCGCGACCTCCAGCTCGAAGCAAAAGCGCACATCAACGTCCAGCAGTGGATCGATGACGGCGGCCTGAAAGGCCGCGCCGTCACTGCCGATTCCATCCGCGAGACCCATCGTCGTTTCTGTGAACTGCTGCCCGACGATCTCCTGTGGGCCGAAGACCCGACGACCAAAGAGCGAATCAAGGTGATCCCCGGAGAGTTGCGCCACCGCGAAGTCGCGGTCGGCCTGCACATTCCTGTCAGCCCGCCCGCGGTGCCGCGCTTCCTGCACCGGTTCGAGGAGGTCTATGGCCGCCTCGGCAAGACCGAGACCATCCTCGCGACGGCGGCCGCGCATCACCGCCTCGCGTGGATTCACCCGTTCCTCGACGGCAACGGCCGCGTAGCGCGGCTGATGTCGCACGCCACATTACTGGAGGCCCTTGATACGGGCGCCGTGTGGTCAATCGCGCGCGGCCTTGCGCGCAACGTTAATGCCTACAAGGGCCATCTTGCCGCCTGCGATCTGACCCGCCGCAACGATCTCGACGGCCGGGGAAATTTGAGCGAAGAGAACCTTGCGGAATTCACGCGCTTCTTTCTGACGACCTGCATCGACCAGGTCGCCTTCATGGAAGGGCTGATGCAGCCGCAGCAGTTGCGCGCGCGCATCCTGCTCTGGGCCGAGGAGGAAATCCGCCTCGACAGGCTGCCACCCAAATCAGGCGCCATCCTCGAAGCCTTGCTCTACCGCGGCGAACTGCCGCGCGCCGATACCGCCGGCATCGTCGGCACCGGCGAACGGCAGGCCCGCCGCGTCGTCTCAGCACTAATCGAACGCGGCGTATTGTTATCTGACAGCAGCCGCGCGCCGCTGCGCCTGGCTTTCCCGGCAACACTCGCGTCTCGCTGGATGCCCGGTCTGTTTCCGGAAAGACTTTAATAGCCGCCGACAATTGCGCGCGCGCGTTGTGCGCAGGCCCTGAAGCTCGCCGTCATTGATGCTTTCCAGCTCCTCCATAATCGGATGCATCGGATGCGTCCTGCGGAATCCCTGTTCCGCTTGAATCACAGCCATTGGATTGTGGAACGCTTGGGGATATCTCATCCAGTATTCGATGATCCATCAACACTGTATAAAGGGCCTGCGTGGGCTGAGCGATGGCACGCTACAATAATGAAGCATGGGAGAGCCAACCATCCTCTGGCATTACACATCCGTCCGCTGGTTCGAAAGCATTATTTCGAGTCGAAGTATTTGGGCGACACATATCTCGCGGCTCAACGACAAGAAGGAATTTTTGCTTGGGCAGAGCTTTGCGCTGTCTCGCACGAAGGAGACATTGGCGGAGATAGCAATGGAGCCCGGTAAGACGGATTTTCAGGAGATGTTTTCGCTGATTTCTGCGCGAATGGAAACGACGAAAGCAGAGGGAGGATCTGCCTCTATTCATCATCAGCCTGTCTGAT
>JAXDQN010000254.1:0-2905 GCA_034667865.1 Gammaproteobacteria bacterium | reverse complement strand
CTGGGCCTGTGCGCAGTGCTGATCACGGCTTGCTTTGCCTTCGCTTCGCACGGCGTCCTCGCGGCGGATAAGGACAAAGACAAGCCCAAGGGCAACGAAATCAGCCGCGTCATTGCCAAGGAAATGACGGCGGCGCAAAAGGCCATGCAAGCCAATCAGTGGAATGAGGCGCTGAAGAACTTGGAAGCTGCGGAAACAAAGTCGCCGCTGACCACGTTCGACAAGAAAACCATTTTTGACTTCAAGGGCTTCGCGTATATCAAGCTCAACAAAATGAAGGAGGCAGAGACCGCCTACGAAGCGGCCATAGCCACCGGCGCCTATCCCGCCGACGAGCTTGCCAAGGTCAATAAGATGATGTTTCGCATCACGGCCCAAAACCAGCAGTACCCCAAGGCGATTGAGTTCGGCAAACAGGTAGCTGATTCCGGTGCCGCCAGTGCCGACGATTTGGCGATCATGGCCCAGCTCTATTATCTGCAGAAGGATTGCAAAAACTCCGCAGTCTGGGCCGATAAGTCGATCACCGCGAGCCGCAAGACTGGAGAGACGCCGAAGGAAAATCTGTATCTGTTCAAGTTGCAGTGTGCCTCCGACGCCTCGGACAACACCGCCATGGCCGTGGTGCTCTACGATTTGATCCGCCTGACCAACAAGCCCAGCCACTGGAACACATTGTTGCGTATCGAACGACAGGACCTGCACGACGACCGCAGCACCTTGCAGATCGACCGTTTGATGTACGACACCAAAGCGATGACGACGGATACGGATTTCATCGAACTCGCTCAGTTGCTCGGCGATCAGGGATTGCCGGGCGAGGCAGCCAATGTGCTGGACGCGGTACTGGCCTCGCCGGCCATGAAGGATGAGCACAAGGAGCGCACCAATCGATTGCTGAACTCGCTCAAGACGCGCGCCGAAACCGATAAGAAAGGTATGGCCCAATTGGATGCCGACGCGGCCAAAAATGCCAACGGCAACATCAGTTTGAGCGCCGGCGAATTGCACTTTGCGCTCGGCGACTACCCTGCCGCGGTGACCGCTTTGACGGCGGCCATTCAAAAAGGCCAGCTGAAGAAACCAGACGACGCCTATGTGTACCTGGGGCGCTCGCAGGCGGCGCTCAAGAACTACCCGGAAGCCAAGAAGGCGTTTGCGCAATTGAAGAGCGTTTCCGGTCTCAACCCGAAGATTGCCAAGGTCTGGGATCTGTACGGCGAAACCCTGGGCCATTAATCCAATCAAGGAAAGCGTATGACGATCAAAGCTGGCGAGAAGATGCCGGAGGGCAGCTTCACTCAAATGACTAAGGACGGACCGCAAAAGCTCACCAGTGAGCAATTGTTTGCGGGAAAGACGGTGGTTTTATTTTCGGTGCCGGGGGCCTTTACGCCGACCTGCGATGCCAAGCATCTGCCGGGCTTCGTTGAACTGGCCGATCAAATCAAGGCGAAAGGCGTCGACAGCATCGCCTGCACGGCCGTCAACGATGTGTTCGTGATGAATGCCTGGGGCAAGCACGGCAACGTCGGTGAGAAGATCCTGATGCTCGCGGACGGCAACGGCGCGTATGTGAAGTCATTGGGGCTGGAAATGGACGGCAGCAAGTTTGGCATGGGGACGCGCGGGCAGCGTTTCGCCATCATCGTCAAGAACGGCGTGGCGACCCAGGTGGATGTCGAAAAGCCAGGCGAGTTCAAGGTGTCCACCGCGGAGCACGTGCTCACCCAGCTGTAGGCCGATGCTGGCCTTGCGGACCTCCGCGCCTGCCTTCAGCCCTGCTGAAGGCGAGCGCATTGCGCGGGACGAGTATGGTCTGGCGCTCGCGGCCAGTCCTCTATGCGGTGAACGAGATTGCAATCTGCGCCTCGACGGCGCAGACGGCAGTCGGTTCGTTCTCAAAATCCTGGATGAGCAGATCGAGGCGGGGGGCGCTGCACGCCTGGCCGCGGTGCTGACGCATTTGGCTGAATCCGCGCCGCAGCTTCCCGTGCCGCGGCTCATTCCCACCCAACAGGGTGAGGCCCTGGTGAAGATTCATCGGGATGGCGCCACGTACTTCGCGCTGTTGACGAATTTTCTGGCCGGGCAGCATTTGCAATGCGCTGCGCAACCGCTGCAGTTGCGTCATATCGGCGGCATGCTGGCGCGCACCGACCGGGCGCTGCAGGGGTTCTTCCATGCATCACTGCAGCGTCCCTTGGCCTGGGACCTGCGGCAGTTGCCCCATTTGATCGATTGGGCCGAGTACCTCGAGCCGTCGGCGGCACAGGCGGCGGTGCGGGATGCCGCGCAGGCAATCAAGACTATTCTTCCTGCCCTGCGCAGCCTTCGCAGCCAAGCCATTCATGGCGACTGCCACCCGCGCAATCTGCTGTTCGATCCGGCCGGCGAGCATGTCTGCGGCATTCTCGACTTCGGCGACATGACGCACGCGCCGCTGATATTCGAACCCGCCATCGCCATGGCGGAGCTGCTGATGGAAGGGCTGGCAACGCCGGACGGCGTCGGGGCAATTCTGCAGGGATTCGCCCAAGAGCAAACGCTCGAGGCAGCCGAAGTGGACGCATTGTTCGACCTGATTGCAGCGCGCCATGCCATCACGCTGCTCGTGCATGCCTGGCGCACCCGACATGACGCTGCGGGAGCCGCGGCCCTCACGGGTAGTGTCGCGGGGGCTTGGCGCTCGTTGGCGGCATTGCTGGCACAGGGCCGAGAATCAATGACGGCGCAGTGGCACGCCGCGGCGGGCACCCGATCTCGGCAGCCACGCGATGCGAAAGGCGTCAACCTGCAGCGTCGTCATCGGCTGCTGGGTGCCGGAGCAGAATTGTTCTATGAACAGCCGCTGCATATCGTGCGCGGCGAGGGCGTTTGGTTGTACGACGTCCACGGCCGCGCG
>JAXDQN010000253.1:0-9354 GCA_034667865.1 Gammaproteobacteria bacterium | reverse complement strand
ACCCGCATCGAGGGCCGTCTATGAACTGGCTCTCGCGGGGATCGCGTTGCGCCGGCTGCAAACGAAGCCGGCGCGCGCAGCCCTCGCGCGGGCAAAGGCGGCGGCACACCTCGCGGGCATCCCGACGCTGACGGCGGAGGTCGACAATGCATTGCACATGCTGAACGTGCCCGCGGCGCGTCTGATTACGCGTGGCAGGGAACGGCTGCTGTTGCTCGCGGAGGTCGAGGAGCTGCTGGGCTCGCAAGCATTGGTGGTAGATGCCTGCCGTTGTGTCGTGCGTCGCGACCGCAAACTGGTGTCGTTCGCAAAGCGTCCGGTGCTGTTCGTACTGGCGCGCGCGCTCGGCGAAGCATGGCCCGGGGATGTACCGCGAGATGTGCTCATTGCGCGCGCATTTCGCTTGAGGGTCGCGGATGAATCGCATCGGGCGCGCCTGCGAGTCGAAGTGGGGCGGCTGCGCGCGCTGCTGCGACCCTTTGCCGAGGTGCGCGCGACCAAGCAAGGTTTTGCGCTGGCGCCCCGCGGCGGACGCCAGGTGCTGGTGCTGGCGCGACCCGTCGAAGAGAAGCATGCGGCGATGCTCGCCTTTCTCGCGGACGGTGAATCATGGTCGAGCTCGGCCTTGGCGCTGGCGCTTGGATCAAGCCAGCGCACCGTCCAGCGAGCCCTCGACCTGCTGGCGGCCGCGGGCACGGTTCAGTCATTCGGTCGCGGCAGAACTCGCCGCTGGATAACCCCGCCGTTGCCCGGATTCACGACGACCTTGTTACTCCCCGCTCCGCTGCCGATTGAATAAGATGCCCACATGAATACATCAAAGGCAAAAATTATCCGTGAATATGGACCCTTTGCGGGCGTCGACCACGTGCATGGCGTCACCTATGACGGCCAGCGGGTCTGGTTTGCGGCAGGAGACAACCTGACAGCGCTCGATCCTTCGAGCGGAGAGGTGCTGCGCTCAATCGATGTCGCTGCGCACGCCGGAACGGCATTCGACGGTGAATACTTGTTCCAGCTCGCCGAGGATCGCATCCAGAAGATCGACCCGAAGACAGGCCGCGTGCTCGCCACGATTCCGGCGCCGGGCGGCGGCGGTGACTCGGGACTTACCTGGGCCGAGGGTACGCTCTGGGTGGGGCAGTATCGTGATCGGAAGATTCATCAAGTCGATCCTGAAACGGGCGCGATTCTTCGCACCATCGAGTCCAACCGATTCGTCACCGGGGTTACGTGGATCGAGGGCGATCTTTGGCATGGTACGTGGGAAGGCGATGAGAGCGAATTGCGGCGAGTCGACCCTCGAACGGGGGAGGTCTTGGAGAGCCTCGAGATGCCGCATGGAACTTTTGTTTCGGGACTCGAGTCCGACGGTGCCGATCTGTTCTTCTGCGGAGGAGGAAAGAGCGGAAAACTAAGAGCCGTTCGGCGGCCCACGCGTGAGAAGGAAGGCTCTTCCTAAACCAGCGGATCCGCAAGCAATCCGCCGGTATTGGGTTCACCTCACAGTCCCACGTTGCCCAGGATCATTCGCTGAGCCAGCGTCTGCGCGTCGTCATTGGCCCGATGCTTGTCGTGCCCGACTTCCGCGGCCAGCCGCGCGACCCGCACGCCACCGGCTGTTTTGACCGAGCTGTGCTCGCCCAATAAAAGCTGGCGGGCTTGCTCCTGAGCATCAATGCCAGGAAGCGATGTGTCCCGTGCCGAATGAGCGGAGGATGCGAGCACTCGGCTGGGCGCCTTGCCGCCTAACAGCTCTCGCGCCTGCGTTTGAGCATCTCCTGCAGTGTCGGCTGCAAAGGCGGCGCCGGCGTGAAACAACAACGCCCCTGATGCCAACAGCAACGAACGACTCAGGACCTTAGAAAATTTCGGTGAAATCATTTGGATTCTCCAGATGTAAAAAAGTTATTACCGGCCACCCTCAGCCCGCCAATACGTCCTTGAGGTAGACACCCTGCGATAAAGCGGCCTTCACTTGCCGGGAAGCCTCATCCACCATCACTTCTTCCTGGTCGGCTTCAATCGCGTCGAAAGACTGCTTTACGACGTCATCTGGGCGCGCCTTCGGAATCTCCAGTCCCCGCGTCATGTCGGTGTCGATGAATCCGGCATGAAACGAGACCACCTGCGTGCCTTGGGCCCGCAGTTCATGCCGCAATGAATTGGTCAGTCCCCAGGCGGCGGCCTTGGTGATGCCGTACCCGGCGATCGCCGGCGTGTTGACCCAGCTCAGAACCGAATTGATGTTGAGGATCGCGCCGCCGCCGTTCTTGCCGAGGACTCCGGCAAACGCGCGGCTCACGTGCAACATCCCGAAAACGTTGGTTTCGAGCTGCTCGCGCAGCAAGGGCGCGAGATCGCCGCCGAGAATACCGCCGAGGCGCGCGATACCCGCGTTGTTGATCAGCAGGGTGACGTCCTTGCAAAGTGCGGCAACGGCGGCCACTTCGCCGGGGTTGGTCACATCGAGCTTGACGGGCGTAACACCCGCCAGCGCAATCTTCGACGGGTCGCGCGCGGTCGCATAGACCTTGGCGGCACCACGTGCCAGCGCCTGCTTCGCAAACTCGAGGCCGAGGCCGCGATTTGCACCGGTGACTAATACAACTGAACCTTTAATCTTCATAGAACTACTCCTGGTTGTGTGCCAAAGGCACGTGACGTCAATATGATGATGATCATATTTTAATGCTCGAGCGATCGAATGAATGCTCACTCATGGTTTTCCCAGCGCTTAGCTGTCGTAGCGCTCCAGTAGGTCGCGCTTGGCGGCGGCGATTACCGCTTTTCCTTGCTGGGTGTCGCCCAGCGCGCGCGTCAGCTGTACCGCACCAACCAGTGTGCTGGCGACGCTCCACGCCATCTCGCGCGGCACGCTGGAAGGAAGGAACTGCAGCACCAAGCGGCGCAGGTTGCCAACGATGTGGCGCGAAGCGTCGGCAACGTGGCCGGCTTGCGAGGGCATCTCGCCGCACAACGCCGCCACGGGGCAGCCGTTTTCGCAGTCCTCCACGTGGCTGGCCGAAAGGTAGCTTTCAACAAATGCCCTAAAAGGGCTTAAGCCCGCGCCTTGGAAGTTCTTGGCCTGAGTCTTGATCGCATCAGCCGCGTTGTCGCTGGCTCGCGTGACGGCCTCGGCAAGCAATGCTTCGCGCGAAGCGAAGTGCGCATAAAACCCGCCGTGTGTCAGGCCGGCGCTCTTCATGACGTCGACCACGGCCACGCCGTGAAATCCGGAGCGCCGCAGGTCACGCGATGCTGCGTCAACGATGCGCTCGTGGGAAAGCGCCTTTCGGCCGATCGGCTTATCCATGATGACACATTTTGAGTTTCATATGATGCACATCATATTCCCGGTTTCGGACAATTTCAAGTCCCGGTTTCAGGGGCTCCTAGGCGATCATCCCGCCATTGATCGAAATCACCTGACCGGTGATGTAGCCCGCTTCACGCGACGCAAGAAACGCCGCCAGGTCCGCAACTTCCTGCGGCGTCCCGGCGCGCTTCATCGGCACTATGGCATTGATCGCTGCGGCATCGAAGCTCGGCTCACTCATCGCCGTGGCGATGATGCCGGGGGCAATCGCATTCACCGTTATGCCGCGGCTCGCGACTTCGAGGCTCAGCGCCTTGGTGGCGGCGTTCAAAGCCCCTTTGGCCGCGGCATAGTTGACCTGGCCGCGATTCCCCGCCAGTGCGGTAACCGACGAGATGTTGATGATGCGGCCCCAGCGCGTGCGGATCATGGGCAGCGCCAGCGGCTGCGTCACATTGAAGAAGCCATTGACCGACACATCGATGACGCTGTGCCATTGCTGCGGACTCATTCCCGGAAATACCGCGTCGTCATGGATGCCGGCATTATTTACCAGGATTTGCACATTCCCTTCTTGCAAGATTCGTTCGACGGCGGCTCGCGTAGCGGCGGCATCGGTGACATCGAACTGAAGGGCGGCGGCATGGCCGCCGGCCGCGTTGATGTCGGCGGCGGTCGCTTGGGCTGCATCGATTCCGCGGTTGGCATGCACGTAAACAAAATGTCCAGCAGCCGCGAGTCGACGGCAAATCGCAGCGCCGATTCCGCCGCTGCCGCCCGTCACCAAGGCTCGAATTTGCGGATCGTTCATTTTAGTCGCTCGTGCGCGTCAGTCGTTTGGCATCCAGCACCACGGCTGCACGGCCTTCCAGCAGCACCCTGTGCTGGCCGCTGATTGTGAAATGATACATGGCTGTCAACGCATCGCCGGCGACATGCGTAACGCGGCAAATCAAATCGGCTTCGATGTCGTCGAGGCGCAGCGCCCCGAACCGCACATCGCGCACGCTGGCCAGAAAGCCCGCCTCTGAGCGCTGTGCGTGAGCCAGCGCGCCGTGAATCGCCATCGCCTGCGCGGCATATTCGATACCGCAGGCGATGCCCAATCGGCCGTGCGAGCGCAGCGGGTTGTCGAGCGCGCGGTGCGTGCTGCTGCGGCAGCGCACGTGTCCGACGCCGTGATCCAGGACTTCGTC
Organism: Gammaproteobacteria bacterium; assembly: GCA_034667865.1. Classification (GTDB taxonomy): domain Bacteria; phylum Pseudomonadota; class Gammaproteobacteria; order Steroidobacterales; family Steroidobacteraceae; genus Bog-1198. The sequence continues at coordinate 4,839 of JAXDQN010000253.1, read as the reverse complement.
CAGCAAACACATGGCGCCCTGATGAGGGATGTGCGCTTCGATCCAGGCGCGATTCAATGACATGGTTCTACCCCGACCGCGGCGCGGCACACGTCCAAGTAGTCGAGCACGCAGTTGCCTGGCTCACCCAAGGCCAACAGGCGCAACAAGGGCAGGCCGCGGGCAGCCGGAATCGCGCGCCGCAATGCTTCGAGGCCGGCATCGGGCAGCGTATCGGCAGACTGCTCCGTGAGCGCCACTTCCAGCTTGGCAATGGATCGCGTGCTCTGGGTGGGCGAGAACACCAAGGCAATGCCGAACGCATCGGGAATGGGCCGCTTGGCATGCAGTGGCGGCGGGTATTCCGTGTCATAGGCCACCAGCAATACCGAGGTCTCATCGACGGCTGCTTGGGTCATGGATTCGAGCAGCCCGGCAACGAAGCTGGCATCGAAGGCACACAATACGTTGGATTCGGTCATGGAGCCTGTGCCGATGTTCCAATAACCGGCGGAAGCATTGTGCACGGAGTTGGAGAAGCGTGTCGGCGAGACCTCTCGGGATGACTGCGCCAATGCTTCGCAGATCTCATGACAAATGTGGCCGTCGCTGCTGGATGACGAGAACACGCTGGCAAGTTTTTGCAGGTCCGCAGCGGCCGCCGTCGTGGCTTCGAGCGCCACCGCCAGCGCCAGCTTGACCACGCGCCCCGTACGGCGCCGCTCGGCGGGAGGCAGCATGGCGGGCACCGCCAGCACGGTAGGCGCCGTTGCATAAGATCGCTCGCCGCCGAGTGTCTGCGCGCATTCGGGCCAATTTGCCAATCCGGGACCCAGTACTCCGATCCCATCGACATATGCAGATAACTTCATCCGGCCGCGCCGAAGATCAAGCTGCAATTCGTGCCGCCGAAACCGAAGGAATTGCTCAGCACCGTGGCGACGGCGGCGCGGCGATTCTCCCGAATGTAGTGGGCCGTCAGAGTCGAATCCACTTTTGTGGTGTGCACGCCGCCGGGCATCAAGCCGTGAATGATGGCCAGTGCACTGATCACGGCCTCGAGCGCGCCGGCGGCGCCGAGGGTGTGGCCGGTCGCGCCCTTGGTGGAACTGCACGGCGTGGTCGGTCCGAACAAACTGGTGATAGCCTGGCTTTCCGAGCGGTCGTTGCTTGGCGTGCCGGTGCCATGCAGATTGATGTAATCGATATCGGACGACGCCAGTCCCGCAGCGTCCAGCGCGTTTTGCATCGCGCGACGGGCGCCGAGGCCCTCCGGGTGGGGCGCGGACATATGATAGGCATCGCTCGATTCGCCCACGCCGCGCAGCAAAATGGCATCGCGATCCAGGCTATCCGGCACACGCTCGAGCCAGGCGAATGCGCCCGCCTCGCCGATGGAAATGCCGTCGCGCGCCGCATCGAATGGGCGGCACGGCAGCGGCGAGGACAATTGCAGGCTGTGAAAACCATATAGCGTGGTGAGGCAGAGGGAATCGGTGCCGCCGACAAGCGCCGCATCGATCAGGCCGGCCTCGATCATGCGCCGCGCGGAACCGAATACTTTGGCGCTGGATGCGCAGGCCGAAGAAACCACTACTGCAGGGCCTGCCACTGCGAAACGCCGGCGCACGTAGTCCGCGACCGAAAAAGTATTGTGAGTCGGGCCGTACAGAAAATCATCGGGCAGCGCGCCGCTCGACGGGTCGCGTTGCCGAAAGGCCAACTCGGTTTGCAGAATGCCGGCGGTGCTGGTGCCGATGAAAACGCCGACACGCTTCCTGCCCCATCGGGCAACGGCGCTTTGCGCCGCTTCGAGGAAGCCATCCTGCCGCAGCGCCAATTCCGCCAAGCGATTGTTGCGGCAGTCGAAATCCTTGAACTCCGGGGGCAAGCGCTGCGCATCGACTCCATTCACTTCGCCGATGTAGGTATTTAAGTCCACCGTTTCGAAATCGCAGGGTTTAAGACCGCTGCGATGCTGTTCCAAGCTCTCGAGCGTAGGCGCGATTCCTCGTCCTATGCAGCTGCTCGCGGTATAGGCCCGCAGCCACAACGGCGCCATGGAAGATCTCAGGGCAGCACCGACTGCAGCGTCACCGGCTTGAGACTCTTTGCCCGAATCGCGTCGAGCAGGCGCGGCAGCACATCGAGAATGACGGCTCGTCCCTGCAGGCCGCGGGCCGCATTGCCATCATGCAGCAACAAAATGTCTCCGCCCGCCAGGTTTCCAGTCAGTCGCGCGAGTACCGCATCTGCATTGCCGTTGACCGTATCGAAGCCGCGTCGGGTCCAACTGGCGAGCTGCAGATTCATACGCATCAGCACGGGATCGAGAAACGGATTGCGCAATCCCGCAGGCGCGCGAAAAAATTGCGGCCGGGTGCCGGTGATTTCGTGGATGGCGTCTTGCGCGCGGGCAATTTCGGTGCGCATGCCTCGCGGCCCCAGCAAGGAAAAATTATGGCGATGGCGCTGGCTGTGATTTTCGATGCAATGGCCGCGACGAACCAGTTCCCGTGCCAGTTCCGGATGGCGCAGTACGCGTTCACCCACGCAGAAAAAAGTGGCGTGCGCGCCGTGTTGTTCCAATTGCTGCAACACCTGCGGCGTTACCTCTGGATCCGGGCCATCGTCGATGGTGATTGCCACGGCACCCCGGATTGCGGCCTGAGGCGGAAGGCGGGTCCAGTTCGACCCCAGCAGCGAGCTGCGCGGCCACAACCCGGCCGCGGCGAGTGCCATGTGGTTGACGACCAAGGCTCCCACCGCCCACGGCCATGCGCGCGGACGCAGCAGCAGTGCGGCCGCGGACCCCAAATGCATCGCGGCGCTGGCATACAACAGCGGCGGTGGAGTCCAGCGCGGAGCCCATAAACCGCGGTGCTCATCCGACTGCTTCATATAAAACGCGAATCCAAAAAATTCTCCCACAGAGTCGTCCAGGTGGGCCATTCGTGGCCTCCCTCGATCACATCGACACAATTCTCGGGAAGCGAGCCTGCCAGCAGCCGGTGCGACTCGGAAAAACGGTCGGCGCGTCCAAATCCCAAGTAAATCGGCCCGGCGTCCCCCGGGCGCGTCTTTATATAGCGCCATATTCGGCGCTCTTCGTCGGTTTCCGCAAGTTCGCCGGGCGCCCAGGCCGCAAGACCCGGCGCGCCGCGGATCTCGGCCGTCAACATGCGGTTACCGAGGTAAGGCGCCAGCAGGCACAGTCCGAACAAGTCCTCAGGATAGGTCGCGGCATAGTCGAGCGCCAACAGGCCGCCGAGTGAGATGCCGGCCAACCAGCAGGTGATTCCGGCTTCGCGCGCCGGCAGAACCACCTCAGAGCGCAACCGCTGTAACACCGATCGATCGCCCAAATGCTCCAAATCCAGATCCACGTACTCCAAGTCCAGCGCCGCCCCGCGCCGCGACACGGCGGCCGAAAACCCTGCCTTGCGAAAGTCTTGCGCGCTGTCGTACGCGCCGGGCAACCAGACCATTCGAGTCTCCGCGACGCGCGAAGGCATGGCGCCATCGATAAAGCTACGCATTGACGGCGCCTTGGGGAGCGCCATCGGTCGCCGACAGCATGGCGGCAAATAGGAGCGCGAACAGAGCTCCTGGCGCCACCGTGGAACCCAACGCCACCAACACCGGGACCTGCGAGAACGACAGCAATCCGAAGCCAATGACCGTGCTGGCGTTGGCAATCACCAACGAGGCCAGCGTCAGTGGCTGGCCTTCCGGGTGGTCCGAATGCCCCTGACGGTCAAAAAACAGGGCGTAGTTCGAACCGATGGCAACGATGAGCAGCATGCCGACCAGATGCAAAATCGTGAGTTGCACGCCGGCAATGACCAACAAGGCGGCAACGCTCAGTACCGCCAGCGCCAATGGCGCGAGCACGCGCAGCACGCGCCGCGCTGAGCGCAGCGCGACCAGCAACAATACCGTCAGGGCGAAAAAGCCGGCCAGCGAAAAGTGAATCGCCTCGGACAAGTAGCTGGCATACAGCGAATCGGACTCTTGCTTCAGATCGAGCACCCGCGCCTGCGGCAGGTTGCCGTCTTTTAGCGCGGCGGCAACGCGCGCCAAGTCGATGTCGCCGCCGACCACCGCGCCGTGCAGCGGCAACAACGCGTTCCAGCGGTCCTGAGCGTGCAATATCAATGCCTCGAAACCTGCGCCCAGCGAGGTGCCCGACATGTCGCGCGCCGTTATCAGAGCGGCATGCCGCGTCGCCTCCGCGTCTTCCAAAAATGGCTGCAGGCGCTCGCTGCGCACCGGCAAACCCTCGATGGCCTGTTTCAAATTGGCGCGCAGCTCCGCGGGCACCGGCAGGCTGCCGCGGCGCGCTTCCTGGGTGACGGTGCTCGGCAGGTAATTCGCCGGGCTGTCGAAACTGCCGATGACTATTGCATCCACCAAACTTTGCAGCGGGCCGGCTGCAGATTCGGCGCCGCGCAGTACTGATTCCAGATCGGCGCCGGAGACGATGACGATGTCGCGCACATCCGCTGCGCCAAGATCGGCGCGCAGCCGGGCATCGTAGTTCTGCGCTTCCATGGAGATGGGACTGAGCGCGGCGAGTTCATGATTCCACAAAGTCGCGCGAGCGTGCAGCAAGATCATGGCGCATACAAGCGCCAGTCCCGCGGCGCAGGCTGTCATCTTCAGGACACCGAAGCGCCGCAGCGGCGCAAGTGCCAGCGCCAGGCGTTGACCGAGCGGCGCGACATTGCGGATTGCAAAATTCGCGGGCAGCAACGCCGGCAGCAGAAAGCGTGTCACCAAGGCGGCGGCTATCAGTCCGCTGATGGAGTACAGTCCCAGCTGCTGCAGACCGGGAAAACCGGACGGCAGCAGGGATGC
>JAXDQN010000252.1:0-4007 GCA_034667865.1 Gammaproteobacteria bacterium | reverse complement strand
AACGTGATAGTCGAGGGTGCTGTTGCCAAATAAGTTTTTCCCGCCGACCTCGGCAACTTTTGAGTCCAGAAATTCTTTCTCATCCCGAAGCGCCTTGGTGAAGCTGGGCGACGGACCGTTGCCCGCGCTCGCCGGCGAGCCTGCCGTATCGAGAAACCCGTTCGGATTATTGGGATCCACCGTCGGCGCGCCGGCGAAATTCCAAATGAGGCGGTTTCGGTCTACGGTTTCCGAGTATCCAGCGTCGTAGTACCGCACGAAGTATGAGCTGGCCTCGTCAGGCGCGAATCCTAAATCCGCGCCGTAACCATGGCGCTCGCGGTGGTAGTTGTAGAATCGCTGTTCAAAGGCAGCGAAGGCCTTGTCAGGAATTCCGGCCGGTTGATTGTCAATGAACGCGGCTTCGGCATCATCGACCCCGCGGCGGTCATCATAAGTGGACGCGGTAATAAGAGCGCTGAACGGCTGGTAGCCACCGGCGGCGCCGCCGAAGCGAAGGCCCGCCGTGCCGGCCACATCCGTAATCCAGGTGTGCCGCGCAAGCTCCTCGCCACCGCCGAGCTTCACGTCAGCAAAGGGTTTGCCGTCCAAGGAAGCAGTTTTCGGCGAGATATCAATCGTGCCACCCAAGGCCTCTGCATCCTGCTCAGGTAGATTAGTCTTGGTGACATTGATGGCGCCCACGAAGCCTATCGGGATGGAATCAAATGCCACCGCCCGGCCGGCGCCGGACGGCGAGCTGTTATTCGTGGGCGGCAGGCGTAAGCCGCCGAAGGTGGTGCTGTTCAAGTCGGCGTCGAGGCCACGAATGTTGATGTAGCGCCCCTCGCCCGTGTCGGTCTCCAGCGAAATACCGGGCACGCGGCGTACCGCTTCGCCGGTATTCACGTCGGGCAGTTTCTTCATCTCCTCGGCAGTGAGGTAATTGACCAGATTCGGCGCCTGGCGCTGCGCCTCACGGGCCAACTCCGGCGTCGAACGCTGTGCTTGGACGATAATCTCCTGCAGTGCGTCCGTTGTGTTCGCCTCCGAATTTGCCTCGGAAGTGTCGGCCGACGCCGTGAAAGACGCAGCAAGGGATAGGACCAAGGACATAGGCCCGAATAGGTGTTTCATGTATGTTCATCGCCAAGATAGTTATTGCCCGCCGCGGAGATCACGGCAGGTGCGGACTTTGCGCAGCAAAGTTTCGCAGCGATTCTTTACAGATATATTACGGCGCGCCGTAAATCCTAACTTTTCTTTGCACTACAGGAGGGTTGCCTCTGATTCCACTCGAGTCGCAAAGCGGCCTAGCAATGGGGGCCAGAGGTTTTGAAACGCTTCTCGCAGCTTCGCGCCGGTATCCACACTCATGAGATCGAAGTCATGGGTTAGTTCGACCAGCGTGCCTTCGTTCATCTCGAAGCGTACATCGACTTGCGATTTCACATCCTTGTCTGATTGCAGGCTCGAATTGACCTGCCAGAGGAATACTACTCGGTCGGGCGGTTCCCAAACGATGATTCTAGCGACCACCGTTCGGGTCTCGTCCTGAGAAATCTCGAACCATCGGCCGCCCAAACGAGGCTCCAACATCACCCGTTTACGAGGCGGCTTGCCGATCACCAGCGAGGCTGGCCACCATCGTGAAAGGCCCGAGGTGAAGATCCCGAAAGTCAGCACTAACGGGGCTTTCACCGCGATAGAAACTCGCAGGGGCGGAACCGACGTTTGCGTCACTTCATTTTTCTACCGGGTCCAACACCAGCAGGCGAGTGGATCCCGGCTTGACGGCGTAGCGCTTGCGAAGGTCTTTCGCTGTGGGATCGACCTCCGAGTAGTCACCGGTGACCAAGAAAATCCGTCCCGTTTTTGGATCGAGCGCCATGGTGCGGGCACCCAACTGCGTTGTCACCTCGCCGAGTGATTTGTAATGATCTGCGCCGTCCTGTTGTATGACCGACAACGTACCGTCGCCATTCGAGCTAAACACCCGCTTCGTGCGGGTATCAAAGGCGGCAGCATCGCTGTGCTTACCAATGGGCAGCGTTGCAACGATGGCGCCATTGGTCGCATTGACAACCAGAAGCTTCGAATTGACACACGAGGTAAAAAGCCGATGTGACTCATTGTCGATCGCCAGTCCATGCGGACTGTCGCAGGCTTTGACCGGCCAGGTCGCATCCACCTTGCCGGTTTTGGTATCAATCCGTTGAATCTCCCGCTGGTCTTCTATATTGACGAAAAGCTTGCCCTGCCCGTCCGCGACCGCAAATTCGGGCTGCCCACCCAAGTGGATCGTCATCACGACGCTGTCGGTGGTCGTGTCGATCACCGTCATGCTGTGCGGATCGCCCTGCATCAGAAAGACTCGTTTGCTTGCCGGGTCATAGATGACTCCATCGGTATCTTCCGCAGCCGGGAGCGACTTTAAGACCTTCAAGGTCATTAGGTCGAACACCACCGCAGACTTGCCGCCGCGGCTACCCGCGTAGCCCTTGCCGACCGCAGGTATGATGGCGGCACCGTTGGCGCCGTCAATCGCCACCTGGCCGACGACCTTGCCGGCGGATAGATCAATCACATCGATTCTGTCGCTGTGGGCGACGAACAAGCGATTCGAAGTCGGTTCGAAGCTCAGATAGTCCCATCGTTCAGGCGCCCCGAGCGGGATTGTTTTCGAAATGTGGTACAAGCCAGGCCCATCGGCGGCTTGCGATGCAGATGCGAATGATAGACAGGCGCTGGCGCCAACGACCGAGATCAGCGCGCGGACGAGGAAAAACTTGGGCATGGAAATGACCTCGAAACTTTGTAATAGAAAGTGTAGCGTCTGCAGTTTAAGCGCTGCCGTCGCCAGCGAGCTTTACAAATTTGCAAGCTTACGCGAGGCGGCTCTTAATGCCCGATACAACTCGATTCAGCCCACATGAATGATGACGCTCGCGCGTAGGCCCGGTGTGGCCTAGTTCTCGGCGCTGAGCATGTATCCGACGCCGCGTACGGTGTGAATCAACGAAATGCCATGTCCACGATCGATCTTGCTGCGCAGGCGACTGATATGCGTCTCGACCACGGTCGTACTGGGATCGAAGTGCACATCCCACACATTCTCAAGGAGCATGCTGCGCGTCACGGTCTGCCCAAGGTGCTTGAACAAATATTCGAGCAATCGGAATTCCCTTGGCAGTAACTCGACCGAAAGGCCGGCCCGGCTGGCCGTGCGCTTCATCAGGTTAATTTCCAGGTCAGCCACAATCAGTATGGTGTCGGCCGCGAACCCGAGCCGTCGCCTGCCCAACGCAGCGACGCGGGCTGCAAGTTCCGCGAAGGAGAATGGTTTCATCAGATAATCATCCGCGCCCGCGTTAAGTCCCTGCACGCGGTCATCCACTCCGCCCAAAGTGGTTAGAAAGAGAATCGGGGTGCCAATTCCGGCGCTGCGCAGTCGGCCCACAAGGGTGAGGCCGTCCATTTGCGGCAACATGCGATCGACGATCAGCAAATCCCAAGCTTCGCTCATGCCACGGTTTAGACCGTCCATGCCATCGTGCACGATCGTCGTCTCATGCTTCTCCTCCAACAACCCATCGGCGATAAATTTTGCCGTTTCTGTATCATCGTCGATGAGTAGGATTTTCACGCGTTAACGGCAGTTGAGATGAATTAGATCGGGTGCCGCGGCCAGTATCTCGTTGATCTTGCCAAAGCATGGTTAGTGAGCTGCCGCCAGGTTAGGCACCGGATCTGGCAGCCGAACATATCGATTGGCGAGCGCCGGCAACACCAGGAGATTTAAAAGTGTGGAGGAAAAAAGCCCCCCCAGCACGGTGACCGCCATTGGACCCTCAATCTCCTGCCCCGGACGATGCAGACCGAACGCCAGCGGCGCAAGGCCGAGTGCCGTGACGGCTGCGGTCATGAGAATGGGCACTAATCGCTCGTTCGCCCCACGCACCACCAGGTCCACATTCCAGGGCGCGCCCTCGACTTCAACGAGATGCTCATAGTGTGCCAGCTGCAAA
>JAXDQN010000251.1:0-3009 GCA_034667865.1 Gammaproteobacteria bacterium | reverse complement strand
CGGTCGAACGAGTATTTGGTCTTGATAAGCCTTCCTTAGCGAAGGAATACGAGAACCCTACTTCGAAGGACGATGATAAGGTTTCGGAGCCGGCTGTTGAGACATCGAAAATCGAGGGAAAGAGTGTAAAACTCGAGCCAATTTCTTTAGAGGATATGCGCCGTCAGGCGCGCGAGAATTGGTTGCAGCTGCGGCAGCGAATGGTCAGCGATGCAACAGCGGCCGGCCATTCCAAAGATGTTGATCGAGGCGTCGAGGAGGATCGCAGTCATTCGATTGAAGACGACCTCGATGAGTAGCGCTGTTTTGCCTGCTTGCGGCTGCGCCCAAAATACCGCTCGGCTCAGGCCGTATTCCCCGCGTCGATCGTCATCACCGTGCCGGTGATATTGCGGCCGCCGTCGCCAAGCAGAAACTCCACGCTGCGCGCCACGTCGATGGGTTCGGGCATGCGATGCAGCGCACTGCGTCGGGCGATCTGCGCGCGCTGAGCGTCGTTCAGGTCGTGGGTCATTTCCGTGGCCACGAAGCCCGGTGAGATGGCGTTGACCGTGATTCCGAGCTGACCGACCTCGCGGGCCAATGAGCGCGTAAAACCGATCAGCGACGCTTTTGTGGCGCTGTAAACCGACAGGCCGCTGTAGCCGGTGGCGGCGACGATGGAGGCCATGTTGATGATGCGTCCTTCTCGCTGCAGCATCATCGCCCGTACCACGTACTTGCTGAGCATGATGGGGGCGACGGTGTTCAACTGAATCAGCCGCTGCACGTCCTGGTCGCGCATGTTGCTGAGCAAGCCGGCGGTCCCCAGCCCGGCATTATTGACCAGTCCGTAGGGCGCGCCGAATTCAACCTTAACGGCGCGCACCAGGGGCGGGATTTGTTCGAGGTCCGACAGGTCGCAGGCCCGAAACTCGATGGCGCCGGCCCCGGATTGTGCCGCCTCGCGGCTGGCGGTCAATTCCGCTGTCTGCGAGCGGGCCACGGCGATGACGCGATATCCCGACGCGGCCAGCGCCTGCGTGATGGCCAACCCTAAGCCGCGGCTACCGCCGGTGACGATGACGTTACGCACTGGGGCGCACCAGCTTGCCCGCGGCGGTCAGTTCCAACGTGGGCACGAAGCGCAGGATGGCGGGGACCTTGTGTGCGGCGAGCTTGCGCCGACAGGCGTCCAGCAATTCGTCCTTGAGGGTCTCCGCGCCCGCTGAGTCTGGGTTTTGGTCGGGTGTCAGGACCACTTCGGCGGCAACCACGGCGCCGGTGATCGGATTGCGGCGGGCTTTCACCAAGGACATACGCACGCGCGCATCGGCGTTCAATACCGCCTCCACCTCTTCGGGATACACCTTCAGGCCCCCGACGTTGATGATGCCGCCCTTGCGGCCTCGAAAAAAATACCGGCTGCCGCTGAGCTCGACCATATCGCCCGTGTCGACGAAGCCGTCGGACCGGGTGAGTGCCGCCGCCGTGTCGCCCAAATAGCGCGCGGCAGTGCGGCCTGAGCGAATCCACAGCGTCCCGTCGTGCACCCTCATTTCGATCTGGCTTGCCTTATTATCGATGTAATTGGCGGGAAATCCGGCCAAACCGTCGTTCACTTCGAACCCCACACCCGCTTCCGTGGAGGCAAACGCGTGGGCAACGCGCGCACCAGGGTAAGTGGCTTGCAAATTGTCGAGTACGGTTTGGTCGGCCACTTCTCCGGATAGTCGCACGTACTCGGGTGCGATGATCCGCGCTTCGCCGCTCATCAAGGCTTTACGCCAATGGGAAGGTGTTCCGGATATGTGCGTCACACCGGCCGCGGCGGCGCGGGTCAAAAAATCATGGGTCGACTCGCCGGCGCTCGATAGCACCAAGGGCGCGCCGGAAACCACCGCGCGCAGGTACATCTGCAAGCCTCCATAGCGGCGGATATCGTAAAACGTGCTCCATACCATCGCTCGCTGCGACGTCGGTTGACGTGGCAGGGCGCCGGCCAAGGTCTCGAAGCTGTGGGAGACGAGTTTTGGCAATCCGGTAGTGCCGGAGGTCAGCAGCACCCACTCGGTATCGCGCTCCGCCACACGTAACTGCGCTGCGCCGGGCTGCGGGACTGCATGCGTGGAAAATTTTTCGAGCGTGGTTTGGGAGAAGGGCGATTCGGCGTCTAAGACGATGGCATCGGCTTCGGCGGTCGTCGTGAGCGCGGTAAATTGCTCAGGCGTGAGGTCCGGGGTGCACAGCACCACCCGCCGCGCGAGCCCATCGAGTTCGATCAGCGCGAGCGCGCTCGCCAGTTGCGTACGCGTCGCCAGCATGACACTGCGGCCCCGCAGCCGCTCGAGGCCATCGATGGTCGAGCCACTCTCCAGGGCGCGCAATTCCACCTTCCCGCTGGGCGCATGGAAAACGCCGACGACGGAAGTGTTTGATCTTCGCAGAGATTGCCACAGAGAACTCACGCACCATTATCATCTACGCTGCAAACCAGCGGCAAGGAATCCGATGCGAGTTCTCACTGCATTTGGTCAAAATCGCACATGAGCGTCGTCGTGGCTCCTGCAATGCTGTCCGACACGCTGGCGACGCTGTTTCCCCCGGGAGTGATCTGCGCGGAGCTGGTCGGTCGCGGCAATCCGGAGTCCCTGTTGCCGGACGAAGCGCAATATCTGGGACGTGCGGTGGCGACTCGGCGCGAAGAATTCGCTGCGGGGCGCGCTTGCGCGCGCGTAGGCCTGCGCGAACTGGGGATTCTGGATTTTCCGCTGCAGGTTGCCAACGACCGGCGCCCCATCTGGCCCGACGGGATTACCGGCAGCATCACCCATACCAAGGGGTTCTGCGCCGCGGTGGTTGCGCGGCGGAGCACTATGCGTGCGCTGGGAATCGATACCGAGCGGGCGGGAAGCGTAAAACCGGAACTGTGGCCGCGTGTCTGCGGACCTGAAACCGACTGGCTGGCCGGCCTGCCCGAGACGCAAAGATCCGCGGCGGCGACGCTGATTTTCTGCGTCAAGGAGGCGT
>JAXDQN010000250.1:0-5233 GCA_034667865.1 Gammaproteobacteria bacterium | reverse complement strand
CGTAGGGGCGTGCATTCAATGCCTCGAGCGCCAGCGGCGACGGCTCGGTCAGATCGCGCGCCACCACGCGAATCGCACCGCTTTCCAGGCCGCGCAGCACTGCCTCGAAGGCATCCACATCCATGGCGTCTTCGAGGCAGTCGCGAATGGTCTGGCGGACCAACGGATGTTCCGGGATTTCGATTTCACCGGGTAGGTTCTCGGCGCACGCGACTTGGTCGGGGAATACCGAGGCGAGCAGGTCTTCCGCATTCATGCGGGCGATCTGCGGCGGAACCTTCTTGCCGCCGCGAAAGCGCGGCAGCGCCAATGAAATACCTGCATCCCAGCGCCAGCGCACTCCGAACATCGGCGCCGCGCACAGCGCCTGAATCAGCAGATGGCGCACGGAATTGGAGTTGAGATAACGCGCCGCCTCCGCCAGCTCGAAGCTATGAGCATGGGTCAGGGACAACACAATGTGATCTTCAGTGGCCGCGGCTTGCAGCTCGAAGTTGAACGTGCGGCAGAAGCGCTTGCGCAGCGACAAGCCCCAAGCGCGATTCACACGGCTGCCGAACGGCGAATGAATCACCAGTTGCATGCCGCCCGACTCATCGAAGAAGCGCTCGAAGACCACGGTGTCCAATGTCGGCAGACAGGTGAGCGCGGCGCGGCCGGCGCTCAAGTACTGCACGATTTGCAGCGCAGAGGCTTCATCCAGACCCAGATCATCGAGCAGCCAGCGCAGAGCGGCACCCGGCTCCGCGACAATGCGCCGCTCGAATTCGGCGCGCAGATTGGAGACCGCTGCGGACAATTCTGGCGTGCGGCCCGGGGCTTCGCCCAGCCAGAAAGGTATCGATGGCGGCTGGCCATGCGCGTCCTCGACCCGCACCGTGCCGCGCTCGACACGCAATATCCGGTAAGAGGTATTGCCGAGCTGAAATACATCGCCCTGCAGACTCTCGACCGCGAAATCTTCGTTCACGGAGCCCACCACGATGGACTCCGGTTCGAGCATCACGCGGTAGTCGGCATTGTCCGGGATCGCGCCGCCCGACGTGATGGCCGTGAGGCGCGCTCCCTTGCGCGCTCGCAGCATGTGATTGACGGCGTCATGATGCAGCAGCGCGCCGCGACGGCCGCGGCGGGTGCTGAAGCCCTCCGCCAGCATTTTGATGCATTCATCGAATTCCTCGCGCGGCAGGCTGCGATACGGGTAGGCGCTGCGCATCAGATCAAACAGCTCATTTTCCGGCCATTCGCGGCACGCAACTTCCGCGGTGATCTGCTGCGACAGCACATCCAAAGCATTTTGCGGAATGTGCAGCCGATCCAACTCACCGCGGCGCACGGCATCGAGCAATGCGGCGCATTCCACCAATTCATCGCGCGACAAGGGAAACAGGCGCCCCTTGGAGGTGCCGCCGACGGAGTGCCCGGCGCGCCCGACGCGCTGCAAAAACGCGTTGATTGAACGCGTCGAGCCGATCTGGCACACCAGATCCACATCGCCGATGTCGATTCCCAATTCCAGCGAAGCGGTCGCCACCAGCACTTTGAGCTCGCCGCGTTTCAAGCGTTGCTCGGCGTTCAGGCGTCTTTCCTTTGACAAACTGCCATGATGCGCCGCGACGTTTTCTTCGCCCACGCGCTCCGACAGGTGTCGCGCCACTCTTTCCACCAAGCGGCGCGTATTCACGAACACCAGCGTGGTGCGATGTTCGAGCACCAGTTGCGCCAGCCGGTCGTACACCTGCGTCCACACTTCACCCGACATGACCGCTTCCAGCGGCGCGGGCGGCACTTCCAGGGCCAGGTCGCGCGATCGCGAGTGGCCGCTGTCGACGATGGCGCACTCTGCGCGCCCTTCGCCGCCCACCAGGAATCGAGCGACCTCCTCGATGGGCTTCTGCGTGGCCGACAGGCCGACGCGTATCAGCGCAGGCCCGGTCAGCGCCTGCAGTCGTTCCAGCGACAGCGCCAGGTGCGAGCCGCGCTTGGTGCCGGCGATGGCATGAATCTCATCGACGATGACCGTGCGGCAGGTGCGCAGCATGTTGCGCCCGGATTCCGAACCCAGCAGGATGTACAGAGACTCCGGCGTGCTCACCACGATATGCGGCGCGCGGCGCCGCATGCTCGCGCGTTCCGCCTGTGGGGTATCGCCGGTGCGCACCACCGCCCGCACTTCCACATCGGGCAAATTCAGCGCCGCCAGTTCTTCGCGAATGCCCTTGAGCGGCGCCTCGAGATTTCGCTGGATGTCATTCGACAGCGCCTTCAACGGCGAGACGTACAGCACACGGGTTTCATCAGGCAACGGGGCTTGCATCCCTTCCTGCACCAACGCATCGATGGCTGCGAGAAATGCGGCGAAAGTCTTGCCCGATCCGGTGGGCGCTGCGACCAGCACATGCCGACCTTCCTTCAGCGCCGGCCATGCCGCCAGCTGCGCGGGGGTCGGCGCATCAAAGGTCCGCGAAAACCACGCGGCAACGGCTGGATGGAATGACTTGAGCACGGGGAAGCCCTCAGTCTAACGCTATGGAGATGCGCAGTTGGAGCGTCCTGACAGGGCGCAGTCCTGCAGCCGGGTCATGCCGGCCAAGATGTGCGTCAGCGCCAGGCCTCCACCGATCAAGCAAAGCACGATGATCAGTCCAATCAGCGCTGGGCGACGCGATTCCGGCGCCCTGGGACGATCCGACTCATCGGGCAGCCAGGGGTCTGGATTTCTCATTTTGTAGCTTTTACGCAACGCATCAAACCGCCTTTTCCACTCGACGAAATCCCGCCTGTGGCGCTGCTGGTCAAGGGATTGACGCCCCCGGTGAGGCGCTTGCCAGCGGCTTTCCGTACCCTCAACATACGCATCGAAGCGCGGTGCGTCCACAGGGTGTGGACCACCCGATGACATCGGCTTTGGCTGGTTGGTGCATCGGGAGCAATAACTTAACAGTCGCGGATCGTTACATCCGTGGACCAAAAATGCATGAGGAGAATTCAATGATTTTGACGCTCGGGATCGCCTATACGCAGGCGAGGCACGGCGGCGCAAGCGGATTGCGCAATACCCCCACCTTCAAACTACAGCGCGCGATTTGTATCGCACTCGCCCTCGCGGGCGGACTGGCCGGCGCTTCCTCATGGGCGGCCGATGCCTCGACAGCCCCGGCATTGGAAGAAATAATTGTGACCGCGCAAAAGCGCTCGGAAAATCTGCAGGATGTGCCGATTTCCGTGGTCGCGCTCTCCGCGCAGACACTCAAGGATGCCGGCGTCACTGACATTCGCAGCCTGACCATCTTGACGCCCGGCCTGACCGTTACATCTGAGGGCAACGAAGCCATCACCACGGCGCGCATCCGCGGCATCGGCACCGTCGGCGACAACCCGGGATTGGAATCCTCGGTGGGTGTGAACATCGACGGCGTCTATCGGCCGCGCAATGGCGTGGCCTTCGGAGACCTCGGCGAAATCGAACAAATTGAAGTTCTCTACGGTCCGCAGGGCGAGCTGTTCGGCAAGAACAACGATGCCGGCGTGATCAACGTCACGACCAAACGGCCCTCCAGGGACTTCGCCGCGACTGCCGAAGTGACCGGCGGAAATTTCAACGACCGGGAATTCCGCGGTTCGGTGACCGGTCCGTTGAACGACATCATGGCCGGCCGCCTGTATTTTGGTTTTCAAAAGCAGGATGGATTCATCGATCTGAACAACGGCATTGGCCCCAGCACTCAGGGCGAGACCAACAGCCGTCATGCGTATACGGTGCGCGGCCAATTGTCGATAACCCCGAACGACGATATGGACTTCCTGTTCATCGCCGATTTGTCGAAGCGCAACGAGTCCTGCTGCGGCGCTGTGCTGCAGTACGCCGGCCCGTTCCAAGGATTGGTGAATATCTTCGCCGGCAACCCCCTGCTCGGCGGCGTGCCGGGCGCGACCGGAACCACCGCGGCGACAGGAACACCGGTGCCCAACACCTATGTGGCCTATGCCAACCAGCCCGTCACCCAGCATGTGCGCGACATGGGTATTTCAGGTGAATTCAACTGGAACTTAGGCTTCGGCAAACTCACCTCCATCACCGCTTGGCGCGACAACACCGTGTCGGGCGGCAATGACATCGACTACTCCGGCATCGACTTGCTGCAGGTGCCGGACAATGGCAGTTACAATTCCACCGACTTCAAGCAGTTTTCGGAAGAACTGCGACTGGCGGGCAAAGAGGGGCCGCTCAGTTGGTTGGTTGGTGGTTTCTTCAACAGCGAGAGTCTCACGCCGCGTGCAACCCTGCTGGCAGGCAATCAGTTCGAAGAATACATCAGCGCGGTGGCGGCTCTCTCGGTACCTCCAGCGGCAACAGATTATCCTGGCGTGGGAAAGTTTAATCCGGGGCTGGTCTCCCAACTCCTGGCCAACAGCCCGACGCCCGGCGCCTCGTTTGCGGGCGACGGATATATAGACAGCTACCACCAGCAATCCAAAAGCTATGCGCTGTTCACCAATGAAACCTTGAATCTGGCGAAAGGGCTGGATCTGACGGCAGGCCTGCGCGGCACGCGCGAGACAAAAACCGCCACCGCAGCCTTCGACGATACGCGTGGTGGCGCAGCCTGCCAGGGCTTGCTGAACTCACCTGGATTGTACGCCGCCCAGCCTAACGGCGTCGGCGGCACCACCGCTCAACAGTTCTTGGTCGGATATGGTTGTTTCAGCGGCCTGAATCCATTCTTCAACAACTCCGGCTTCAGTCAGTCGAACACCGAAAACAATCTGTCGGGTACGTTGAAGCTGTCGTATCACATCACCGACGACATCATGAGCTACGTCTCGTGGGCCAACGGCTATAAGGCCGGCGGCTTCAATCTGTCGCGCGTCACATTCGCAGCCGCCCCCGCGCGCGCGGCGACGGCGACGGACCCGCTCGGTCCCTTGGCGCCCCTGGGCGTCATTCCCGACCTGAACACGGCCTTCCCGCGCGAGACCGTGAACTCCGGCGAAGTGGGCCTGAAGACCACATTCTTCAATCACACCTTGCGCTTGAACGGCGCGTTCTTCTATCAGCAGTACAAGGATTTCCAGCTGAACACCTTCACCGGAATTCAGTTCGTGGTGACCTCGCTGCCGAAGGTCGTATCCAAGGGTGTGGACATCGACTTCGCCTGGGCGACGCCGCTCACCGGCCTGACGTTCGCCGGTGGCGTGACCAAGGACCTGACCGACATCAAGGATTTCGGCA
>JAXDQN010000249.1:0-6368 GCA_034667865.1 Gammaproteobacteria bacterium | reverse complement strand
AATTGGGGTCGGGCGCCGCAACTTTGTCCACCGCAGCCGCCACACCCTTTACGATATCGTCGACATAAGTGAAGTCGCGCTGGTGATCGCCGCCGTTGAAGACATCGATCAGCGTGCTTCATAGCTTGCGCCACACCGTCTGACCGGACGAGGCCTTGTCCAACAGCGCCAGCACATGCTCGTGCGCCGCCAATTCCTCGACACTGGCCGGCACCACCACGATGTGAACGGCGCCCAAGGAACGCGCGGGGTTCACCTGGCGCGCACGCGCGCGCACGGCTTCCGTCTCGGCGCTCAAGATAAGCGTGCCCTGTCCACCGGTCATGGCCAAATACACTTCGGCCAGAATGCGCGCGTCCAGCAGCGCGCCGTGATATTCGCGGTGCGAATTGTCGACCGAATAGCGCTTGCACAATGCGTCCAGATTGTTGCGCTGTCCTGGATGCATCTGGCGCGCCAGCGCCAGCGTGTCGAGTACCTGGCACAAATCCGCAACCCGATGCGCGAGCTCGGCGCGCGCCAGTTCCGCATTCAAGAACGCCACATCGAAGGGCGCGTTATGAATGATCAGCTCCGCATCCTTCACGAATTCGAACAACTCGGCGTGAATCTGCGAAAACGTTGGTTCCTTGGCCAGGCGTTCCCGCGTCAGGCCATGCACCTGTTGCGCACCCTCGTCGATGTCGCGCTCGGGGTTTAAATACTGATGAAATTTACGCCCCGTCAGACGCCGGTTCACCAGCTCGACACAGCCGATCTCGATGATGCGATGCTGCTGTTCGACTTCGAGGCCGGTGGTCTCGGTATCAAGCACGACTTGGCGCATTATTTTTTACTTACCGCGATGCCAACATGCGATCGATCGCGATGTTGGCCAACTGATCGACGTATTCATTGCCTGCATGTCCTGAATGGCCCTTCACCCAAATCCATTCGATGTCCTGCGCGGCCACGGCGAGGTCCAATTCCTGCCACAGATCCTGGTTCTTGACCGGCTCGCGCGCCGCGGTGCGCCAGCCTCGGGCTTTCCAGTTGGGCATCCACTCAGTGGCACCTTGCAGCACATACTTGGAATCTGTGTAAAGTTTGACCGCGCAGCGCCGTTTCAGCGCCGTCAGTCCGCCAATCGCGGCGCTCAATTCCATGCGGTTATTGGTGGTAGCCGCCGCGGCGCCCGTCACCTCTTTGCGTACGTCGCCGGCCACCAGCAGCGCCGCCCATCCGCCGGGCCCTGGATTCCCCCGGCACGCGCCATCGGTATAAATCTCGACTGCCGTCATGAACCCACTTTTGAGGTCGGTTCCACCGCGCCCACCAGCACCCGCGCGCGAGCACGCCTGCGCGGCCGCACCATGGTGAGGGTCGGCACGCGCTTGCGCGCTTTGAGCAGATAGGCGCCCGCTGTGAATGCGGCGCGCGGCCGAAACGCGACATCGAGACGGCCCGCGACGGGCAGCATGCCAAGATAGCCATACACGCTGTCGACATCGAAGCCGAGCAGCGCCACCCAATCGCGCAGTCGCCGCTCTGCCAGCATCCGCTGCGTGCCAGGCGGAAATGCGGGACGGCCGAAATAGCGCCCGAACGAACGGCGCACGCCCCACCCGCTGAACGGATTGAAGCCACAGATCATCAAGCAGCCCTCGCCGGTCAGCACGCGCTCAGCCTCGCGCAAAACGGCGTAGGGGTCCTCCACCAATTCGAGTGTATGCGGCAAAAAAATCGCATCGATGGAATCGGACCGGAACGGCAGCGTCTCGGGCGGCGCGCACAGCGTGACGCCGGAGGTCAACTCCGGTGCCAACAGCGTGGTGTGCTGAGTCCGGGCGCCATCGAGCAAGTGCCGCGCGGGTCCCCACGCACCCACCTGCAGCAGTTCGAAGCCGAACACATTGTCGAGCGCCAACGGCGCCAGCGCGGCCTCCTCGCGTAAAACGCGCGCACCCAGCGGCCCTTCGAACCAATTGCTGACAGCCGTCGCGGGCGTCGATTCCAACCAAGACTCCTTCGTGAAATTACTAGCGTAGTTCTAATGTTACAGGTTAAATACGCCGCAAAATGTCATTCAACGCATCGCCCCTCAAAGTGCGCCCGGTACGCGCATTTTCCGACAACTACATCTGGCTGATCGAGTCGCCGCGCGACGCCGCTCGTCTGGTGGCGGTCGATCCGGGCGAAGCTGAACCCGTGATCGCCGAGCTGCAACGCAGCGGCTCAAGCTTAGCCGCCATTCTACTCACTCACCATCACCCGGATCATGTGGGTGGTGTCGGGGAGTTGTTGCGCCATTGGAACGTACCGGTATTCGGACCCGATGATTCCCGCATTGCACCGCCGGTCCGCAGCCTTGGCGAAGGGCCATGTGATCTGCCGGACTTGGGACTTAGCTTCCAGATTTTGCAGGTGCCTGGGCATACTGTAAGTCATATTGCGTTTTGGGGGCACGGGGCGCTTTTCTGCGGAGACACGTTGTTCAGCGCCGGCTGTGGCCGAATGTTCGAGGGTACGCCGCCGCAAATGAATGCTTCGTTGAATAAGCTGCGAGCGCTGCCATCCGGCACTGCGGTGTACTGCGGCCATGAATATACGGCGGCGAACCTGAAGTTCGCATTGACGGTCGAGCCCGGCAATGCGGCGGCGCTGAGTTACCAACAGGACGTCGAGCGGCTGCGGGCTGCGGGCCGTCCCAGCCTGCCATCCACGCTGGCGTTGGAAATACGCGTCAATCCATTTTTGCGTTGCGACCAAAACGATGTTCGTGCCGCCGCGCAGAGCCATGCCGGCCGCGCATTGAACGAGCCGGCGGAAGTCTTTGCGGTGTTGCGAGCCTGGAAGGACGGCTTCCGGTGAAGCGCATCCTGCTCGTGGGGTTGCTGGCGCTTGTGTCAGGCTGCGCGCATCAATCCGTAGCGCCGGCGCAACGCGAGCACATCGAAGTGCCCGCGACCGAGGCGCCCGTTGCCCCGCCTGAAGCGGTAGCCGCGACGGGAGCCACGCCCAGCCTGATCATGCCGCGTGAATGGCAGCATCACAACGGCGAGGACTATGACGATCTGTTCGATCGCATGCGCGCCGGCTTTGCGCTGGATGAAGTGCAGGAAGCGGCCATCGATACGCAATTGGCCTGGTTCAAAAACAACCCGGACTATCTCGAGCGCGTGTTCCAGCGCGGCCAGCGCTATCTGTATCACATCGTCACGGAAGTCGAGGCGCGCGGCATGCCGCTGGAATTCGCGCTGCTGCCGGTGGTGGAAAGCGCCTATGAGCCGTTCGCCTATTCCACCAGCCGCGCCTCCGGCATGTGGCAGTTCATCCCAGGCACGGGAACGCGTTTCGGGTTGAAGCGCGACTGGTGGTTTGACGGGCGTCGCGACGTGATCGAGTCGACTCGCGCCGCGCTTGATTACTTGCAGGCGCTGCACGATCAATTCAACGGTGACTGGCTGTTGGCCATCGCCGCCTATAACGTGGGCGAAAATTCGGTGCAGCGCGAGCTGGACTTCAACCGCGCCAACGGCAAACCGGCGGACTTCTGGCACTTGCGCCTGCCGGCTGAGACCCGCGCCTACGTGCCGAAACTGTTGGCATTGAAACGGCTGATGGCCGAACCGGAGCGCTATGGACTGGAGTTCGCCGCCATTCCCAACGAGCCTTATTTCGCCGTCATCGAGACCGGTTCGCAGATCGACCTGAAGATTGCGGCGCAATTGGCCGGCACCAGCTACGAGGAAATCGCCGCGCTCAATCCGGGCTTCAACCGCTGGGCCAGTGACCCCGATGGGCCGCACCGCATGCTGGTGCCGATCGACAACGCGGATGCCTTCGAGGCGGCGCTCAAGACCTTGGGTCCCGATGATCGAGTGCGCTTTGCCGTTCATGAGGTGACCCGCAAGGACACCTTGGCCGGCATCGCCAAGCAATATGGCGCTTCCGCCATGGTCATCGCCAAGATCAATGATTTGAAAGGAACTCAGCTTACCCCTGGGCAGTCTCTGAAAATTCCTGAAATAAGCGGGCAACTAACCGACAAAGTCCTGCTGGCCGCATCGCGTGTCGATCGCCCGGAAACCGATGTGGGTGGCCGTCGCCAGCGGCAAATCGTCTATCGCGTGCGCGGCGGCGAGACCTTGAGTTCGATCGCTCGCCGCCACGGCTTGCCGGTGAGTACGCTGGCGCGGCTCAACAACTTGGGCGCCAACGATAATCTCGTGAAAGGACAGCGGCTCATCATCAAGGCGAGTACGCGCCGCCTGCGCGATGAAGGCGCCGGCTCGGGACGCCGCCTGACTTACACGGTGAAGAACGGCGATACCGTGTTCAGCATCTCCAAACAGTTCCAAGTCTCGGTTACACAACTGAAGAATTGGAACGGCCTCAATCAACATCATCAAATCAGAGCCGGTCAAAGATTGGTCATGTACGTCGATGCCAATCGGCAGCACGGATAGGAGCTTCAATGGGATTTTTGAGTGGGAAACGCGCGCTAATCGTCGGTCTGGCAACCGATCGCTCGATTGCCTGGGGTATCGCCCAGGCCATGCATCGCGAAGGCGCGGAGTTGGCTTTCTCGCACATCGATCGAATGACCGATCGCGTGGTGCCGCTCGCCAAGCAATTAGGCTCCGACATTACCTTCGTAATGGACGTGGGCAGCGATTCGGATATCGAAAAGGGCTTTGCGCACCTTAAGACCAGGTGGGATGGCTTCGACATCCTGGTGCACGCCGTGGCGTTCGCGACGCGCGAGGCCATGACCGGCGAATTCATCAATGCCACCACTCGGGACAACTTCCGGATTGCGCACGACATCTCGAGCTACAGCCTGACCGCCCTGGCCCGTGCCGCCGCGCCGTCCATGCAGTCCCGATCCGGGGCCATCGTCGCCCTAAGCTACCTGGGCGCCGTGCGGTCCATCCCCGCGTATAACGTCATGGGACTGGCCAAAGCCAGCCTGGAAGCCAATGTGCGCTTCCTGGCCGCCGACTTGGGCCCCCTGGGGGTCCGGGTCAACGCGATCTCGGCCGGCCCGATCAAGACTCTGTCCGCCGCCGGCATTCCGGGGCTGCGCAAGATGCTGGCGCATGTCGCCGCCACCGCCCCCATCAAGCGCAATGTCACCATTGACGATGTCGGCAATGCAGCCGCCTTTCTATGCTCCGATCTGGCGGCCGGCATCAGCGGCGAGGTGTTGTACGTGGACGGCGGCTTCCACACGGTGGGCATGAGCTTCCCATCCGAGAACGACGGCGCCTGAAACTTGTCAACCGAGGTGGGCATCTCGCGTTGTAGTGAGTGCTTTCAGCTTCGTAACCGGTGGCTTTGTATCCAAAGGGTGGTCTTTCTATGCGTAAGCGAGCACTAGTTCATTCTGCGGCCGCGGTAAGCGTCGTCATTGCGCTCGCGGCCTGTACCTCGGTGTCGGTCAAGACGGATATCGCCAAGGACATGTCCGTGGCGATCTGCCATACCTACGCATTCGCGCCAGAACACCTGGCCAATGCGGATCAGCCCGCCGCCTACGGCAATCCCTTGAACGCCCAGCGGCTCAAAGTAGCGGTGCAAGCTAACTTGTCGGCGAAAGGCATTCAGCCGGCGGCAAACCGCGAAAGCGCCGATTGCATGGTCGGCTTCGCGCTGGGGTCACGGCAGGTGTTCGATGATTACTACGGCGGCCTGTATGGCGGATTCGGTTTCGGCGGTGGTTTCGGCGGCGGTTTCGGCCGCAGAGGGTTTGGCGGCGGGTTTGGTGGCTACTACGACGGCCCCTGGGTGCAGAACGAAGTGCGCATCGCCGTGGATCTGTTCGATGCAAGGTCGCATAAACCGATCTGGCATGCCAGCGCCAGCCAGAATACCTACGAGCTGAGCGGACCGAATGCCGAGGCGAAGATCAACCTCGCGACTGCGGCGATCTTCAATAAACTCCCGCCGTTGACCGGCGGCGCGACGACCTAGGAGCGCGAACGCATGGGGCGCTGTACGAAGAAGTAGTACAGCGCTCCTAAGAGCGCGGCGGCGGCCAGCACCCACGCAAAGAAGCGGTGCAGCGAGCCGGCCAGTAATTCCGGATGACGCCCGATGCTCTCGCCCAACCACGCGAGGACCGAGCACCACAGCAATGCGCCCGCCAACGTGGCCAACGCATACCAGCGAAAATCCATGCGCAAAATACCGACCGGAATCCCGATCAGGTGGCGTATCACCGGCAGCAGGCGCGCGAAGAACACGCCCGCCCACCCGTAGCGCGAAGACCATCGCTCGGCCATTTCGATCTTTGCCGCCGCCAGACCGACGTAAGGTCCCAGGCGCATGACCAGCGGACGCCCCAGCCAGCGAGATCCCCAGTACATGACGGCCGCACCGATCCA
>JAXDQN010000248.1:0-7310 GCA_034667865.1 Gammaproteobacteria bacterium | reverse complement strand
CGAGTCGACCGACTTCTCTTCCTCCTTGGGACCGACTTTGGGTGTGCTCGGTGGCGCAGGTATCCGTGTCGCCGCCATTCAAGCGGGCGGCGCCAATCTCGAGGACGTGTTCATTCACCTCACCGGTCATGCATTGCGCGATGAGAAGGCGCCGGCCTCGCCATGAATACCCCCGCAATCCGAGCCCTGGTCCGCAACGACCTGCGTATTTTTCGCACCGATCGGCGCGCTGTCATCATCGGCATTCTCGTGCCGATTTTGATTGCGGCGTTCTTTGGCTATGTGTTCGGCGGTACGGGCAACGCCGAGGCCGGCAAGATTCCCATCATCGTCGTTGATGAGGACCAGAGCGTCGTCTCCAAAGCCATCGCTGACGACCTGCAAAAGGACTCGCTGGTCTCGGTGCAACTGCTTGATCGCGAGCAGGCCCAGAAACAAGTCAAAGCCGGCAAAGCGCAGGTGGCGGCGATCATTCCAAAAAACTTTGGCGATGACTCCGCCAAGGCTCTCTTCGCCGCGCGCAACAAGCCGAAAGTGGAAATGCAGATCGACCCCAGCCAGGCGATGAGCAGCAAAGTAATTGAAGGCTTGTTCGTTCAGTACGGTATGCAGGAAATCACCAAGTCGGCCTTTTCCGGCAAGGTCGGCGAAGATTCGCTCGCAGGCTACGTGCAGCAGGTAGAAGCCGATTCGGCTCGCCATCCCGAGGCACAGGATCTACACAATTTGCTCACGGCACTGCGGAGCCTCAACCGCCGCGCTGACGCCAGCGACGGCGCTACGACCACGGGTTTGCAACGCGGGCTGACCATGCCTTACGAGGTTTCGACCATCAAGGTCACGTCCGGCAGCGACATCGTCTATAACGGCTATGCGCATTCCTTTGCCGGCATGACGGTGCAATTCCTGTTGTTGGCCGGAGTTGACGCCGGCGTGGTACTGCTGTTGCTGCGCGATCGCGGTATCTGGCAACGGCTGCGGTCCGCGCCGCTCTCCAAGGCGGATTTTCTCATCGCCAAAACAATCGCCACAATGTTGATCGGCATGTTCCAAATCGCGCTGATCTACGCCGCGGCGATTGCGATTTTTGGCGTGCGAATCACCGGCAGTGTTGCCGGCTTCGTCGCGATCGCCATCGTGTTCTGCCTTCTGAATTCCACCTTTGGTTTGATGCTTGCTTCAATCGGACGCAGCGTACCCGCCACTCGCGGCATCGCCGTCATGGTCACCTTGCTTATGGTCATGGTCGGCGGCGCATGGGTTCCCTCGTTTGTATTTCCGAAATGGCTGCAGCAAGCCGCGTTGGTCGCGCCCACGCGTTGGGCCGTGGACGGCCTCGATGCGATGACCTGGCGCGGCCTTGGCTTCGATGCCGCCATAGCTCCGATCGTCGTACTGGGCGGCGCCGCTGCAGCGTTTCTCGCGATCGCTATTTATCGTTTCAGATGGGACGACTAGAGATGGGATGAGATCGATTCAGGCTGCCAACGCCGCGCTTAACGGCACGGTGGCCAGCAGTATCGTTCCGCCGCCGGCGGGCTCGGTGATTTGAACTCTGCCTCCGAGTATGCGCAGTCGATTTCTCATGGATGTCAGAGCATTGCCGCCGCCTTCGACCGGAGTGAAAACAATTGCCGTGACGCCATCATCTACGAAACGCATCGATAGTCTGTCGTGATTTACCGCCACGGTCAGGGAAGCGGACTTCACCGATTCGTGGTTGAGACTTATTTGCAGGGCTTCCTGTGCGATTCGAAACAGTCCGATCAATGCTTCCGGCCGCAAATGCAGTTCGACAGCCGGGTACTTCTCCGTAGCAACAACTCCCGCGCCGCCCCAGGTGTTTTTCAATTGCCATCTCAGCGCGGCGAATAAACCTACATCGTCGAGCAGGGTCGGGCGTAGGTCGTCGATGAGCTTGCGCTGCATGCCGATGCACGCGCGCAGCGTGTGCATCGCTCGTGAGAGTTTACTGAGGGCCTCGGGGCCGTCAGACTCGATGTGCAACTCCGCAAACTCGATGTCCATGATGGCTGCCACGATCGAGGCGCCCAACTCGTCGTGCAGAAAATTCGCGACGCGACCCTTTTCCTGTTCCGTGACGCGCTGCAGATGAGTGATTAGATTGGCTCCCGCTTGGAAGCGAATCTCCGTGGGCGATGCCGCGACGGAACGCGATCTCCATGCTCTCAGTTTCTCCATGGCGTCTTCTCCTTATGGATTGTTGAAAATGGTGCATGCCAACAAACTGTTGGGTACCGGGGCAAGTCACTAGTCTAGGAGGATCGGGTGGACCGAATAGGGGCTCGGGGCCCGATCTCGCGTAGGAGGAACGCGAAACGATGTGGTCCAAGTCAATTAGGGTAAGGGTACGAGGGACTCGCTGATAAGCGTGGCCGAACGAGACGCGGAGAATGGCCGCTTTGCACAATCGCGTCGATTCTGTTCAAGTACAGCTGCGACCTCGTGTTCAGGAAGTGGTCGATATAGCAAGTATCCTTGAACCGCGTCACAACGCTCATTTCGAAGAAAAGCCAGCTGTTCCGCGGTTTCCACGCCCTCTGCCACGACTTTTAGTCGCAAGCCGTGCGACATCGCAATAATGGCACGCGTGATCTTCATGTCGCCGGAATCCGTCGGTATATCACGGATGAACGACCGATCCACCTTCAGCGTGTCGATTGGGAAGCGCTTGAGGTACGCCAGAGACGAATAGCCCGTGCCGAAGTCATCAATGGCGATTTGCACGCCGATGGCCTTCAACTTGTGCAGCACATCCACGGCGTACTCACCTTTCGCCATGACTATGCTCTCGGTAATTTCCAGCTCCAGGCTCGACGGGTCCAGTCCGCTGCGACGGATGACGCGCTCGAGATCCGATACCAGCATCGGATCAGCGACTTGTCGTGCCGACAGGTTGACGGCAACGCTGAGCGCCGATGCACCCTGGTCTTGCCATGCCTTGGTTCGCGCACAGGCTGTCGATAGTACCCATTCGCCGATTGCGACGATCAGCCCGGTCTCCTCTGCCAGAGGAATGAAATCCAAAGGCGGAATCAGGCCGCGCAGTGGATGATTCCAGCGCAGCAGAGCCTCTACCCCTGTAATCAAACCGCTCGAGATTTCCACTTTGGGCTGATAGTGGAGGATAAATTCGTTTCGCTCCAAAGCATGGCTCAAATCCGATTCCAGCTCGAGTCGCTCCAGGGTATGTACGTTCATCGATGGTAGGTAATACTGGTAGTTGTTTCGGCCCAACTCCTTCGCTCGATACATGGCGACGTCGGCAGCCTTGAGCAAGGCCTGCGAATCGCTGCCGTCGCTGGGGAAAACGCTGATGCCGATGCTCAGCGAGACATGATATTCCTTGTCGTTGAGGCGGTAAGGCGCGCTCATCTGCTCGACCAGGCGCTGAGCGCAGCCTGAAATGTCCTCGAGACTTTCATGATTCTCGATGAGCACCACAAACTCGTCACCTCCCATACGCGCCAAGGTGTCGCTGTGGCGGGATTGGCTGCTCAAACGATCTGCTACCTCGCGCAACAAGACGTCTCCGACTTCGTGGCCCAAAGAGTCATTGATGACCTTGAAGCGGTCCAGGTCCATCAGCAGGATCGCCAATTGCGTCCCGGCACGACGATGCCGGCTCAAAGCTTGTTCGAGGCGCTGATTGAACAGCAGACGGTTGGGTAGAGAAGTCAGGTCGTCGTGAAAAGCGATGTGTCGAAGCCGGTCATCCACTCGTTTCTTTTGCTGCAGTATTCGAAGCGATAGCGCGGTGCCAAGAGCCAACAGCAGGGGAGTGGCGGCCAGCATTATGAGTTGCAGCCATTGATAGGTCATTCGCGACGCGTCGCTCAAGGCATTGACGAATTCAATCTCGATCGGGGTGAGCTTCTGGTTAATCGCCGCAATCTCACGCAGGGTGCGTTGGATTTGAGCGGGGCGTGCCATGGGAGACTCAACCTCGAGCTGCAAAGACGCTCCGGCTTGGTAGAGCTGAGCGATGCGCTGGTCCGCCGCGTCCCACGCCAAAATCGCCCGCTGCATAAAGCTGAACCGGCGAAATCGTCGGTAAAGGTTGGCCATTCCGTCGATATCGCCGGCGTGAATGCCTCCTTGGAGAAATCCCTGCCGCACCACTTGCGAGTCGGGGTTCGGTTTATCCATCTCGAGACGAGCCTGATGGTCTCCGAGCGGGATCGCGATGTTGCTGCGAAATAGGCGCATTACGCCGGCATCGTGACTCTGGGCATAGTTCTGAAGATGAAACACCGCATCTTTCTGCGCTTTAGACCATAGGCTTTCGCCACCCACAAATGCGCGCACCGAGGAAAGCATGCCCAAGCTGAAATTGGCGATGATCAGTACACTGAGTACGATCGCTACAAACATCAAGATGATTGCAAAAGGCGTGCTGGCCCCGACATTGATCAGTGCGCGCGCTTCGCGGATTGGATGCGAGTTGTTCATGAAACCGCGGCAACTTTCCTATGTACGTCGGGTCGTTCATGGCGGGTCGGTAGCGTCTGCGCTAGGGGTTTCCCTCGCACGTTGGCGAGGAATGGTACGGTACGCATAGCACACCCGCTGTGAGCTGGCCGCCACTATCAACCAAGATGGATTGGCATCGCCGCTTTTTCATAACGATGTTGCCGCGCAATATTCAAATATTGTGAATCCGTGTTGCAACACTGCAGTAGGTATGTCGACAATGCGCTAAGAATCGTTCGTTAGCAGACAGACGGATTGCGGGCCGTCGACCACAATGCTACGTCGCGTCAATTGGAACAGCCGCCGCATAGGATGGATTCTCATGCAATTTGATCGGGACTTGGATCAGGAATTCATACGTGAATTCGCGGTTGGCGGAGATCTTCTCAATGGTTCGTTCGTCGATCGCCGTGAGCGTATCCGCGTCGCGATTTACCGCAGCAATCTTTTGCATGTTCCATTTCGAGACAGCGGGATGGATTACGGGCAGGCGTATGAGTTCTGTTACCGGAGACCCATCGAGATGCGCAGCACTGTCAGGGAAGAAATGCCCAAGAAAATAGCTTAGGCGGCAAGCGACCGCAGACGATCTGTACGCTGGGAGACAGACGGTCCGCCGCGAAGCACGCTACAGTGGCTTTTTTGTGCCCAAGGATGGCGCTATGCCACAGACGATCTTGTTGGTTCATGAAGACGCGGCGAAAGCAACGGTAGTCAAGGATGCCCTGCTGAACTCCAGCGACGGGCGTTTCATCGTCGATTGGGTCGATACGTGCGCCGATGCGGTACTGCGCTTGCGCAAGGACCGAACCGAAAGCGTCGCAGCTATCTTGGTCAATCTTGATCTGCGCGATAGCCAGGGACTCGCAACCTTCGAGGCATTGCATGCGACATTCCCGGAAGTTCCGATCCTCGTGCTGAGCAGCGTCGTCCATGAGGACTCGGCAAGGCTGGCGGTGCAGCGAGGCGCTCACGATTACATCCTCGAAGACGGCCTCGATAGTTATCCGTTGCAGAAGGCGTTTCGCCAAATGATTGACCGCGCCTCGCGCGCGGAAGCGCTGTTTGCGGCCACCGAGCGTGCCCAAGTGACGCTGAATTCCATCGGCGATGCCGTGATCAGCACCGATATCTCCGGCAACGTCACCTTCCTAAATCCGATTGCGCAGACGCTCACCGGCTGGTCGGCGACAGAGGCCGTTGGCAAGCCGATCGATGAAGTCCTGCGAATCGTCGATGGGGGCCGCGATCGTCGTTGGTTGAATCCGATGACGGCCGTTACTCAGAGCAATCTCGCGGCGACACTCCCGGCGGGTTGCAAATTGATCAGGCGCGATGCCATTGAGCTTGCCATCGAAGATACGGCCGCGCCAATCCATGATCGCCGCGGTCGTGTCATCGGCGCCGTGATGGTGTTCCACGATGTGACCCTGGCGCAAGCCACATCGGAGAAGCTGTCGCACCTGGCGCAGCACGACTATCTTACCGGCCTGCCGAACCGCTTGCTTTTGAACGACCGGCTGACACAGGCCATATCTGCGGCCGTCCGCGACCAGTGCAATCTTGCAGTGCTGTTTCTCGATCTAGACCGCTTCAAGCATGTCAACGACTCGCTCGGACACCCCGCAGGCGACGCGCTGCTGCTCTCCATTGCAGCGCGCTTGGTCGCCAATGTGCGCAGTTCGGACACCGTCAGCCGCCTGAGCGGAGATGAATTCGTGATCCTGCTCTCCTCGATTGCGCACTCGGAAGACGCCCTGCTCAGCGTTCAAAAGATTCTCGCCGCAGTGCGCAAACCACACCGGGTAAATGACCACGAGATGGAAGTGAGCCTGAGCGTTGGAATCGGCATTTACCCGGACGACGGCACCGATGCCGAGACTCTCATCAAGAACGCCGACATTGCCATGATGCATGCCAAGGGCCGCGGGCGTAATAATTTTCAATTCTATAAGCAAAGTATGAATGAACGCGCTTCCGAGCGGCAATCGCTCGAAAGCGGATTGCGTCACGCATTGGAGCGGGAAGAATTCGTACTGCACTACCAGCCCAAAATGGATCTAGTGACGGAGACTGTGACTGGCGCCGAGGCGTTGATACGCTGGCGTCAGCCCGGGGGCGAAGTCGTTCTGCCAAGCGACTTTATACCCCTCGCGGAAGAATGCGGTTTCATTGTGCCCATCGGAAGATGGGTGCTGCGAGAGGCATGCCTGCAAAGGCGCATATGGCTGGATCTAAAGCTCGCGCCGATGCCCATCTCGATAAATATCTCCGCCATTGAGCTGCGCTCGAAACACTTCATCGAGCATGTGCGTGCAATTATCGATGAGACAGGGATGGAACCGACATCTTTGGGCTTCGAGCTAACGGAAGGCGCGCTCATGCAAGATGCTCCGCTCACGGTGAGCGTGATGCGTTCGCTCAAAGATATGGGGATTCAGCTCACACTCGACGATTTCGGCACGGGATATTCCAGTTTGAGTCACTTGCGGCGGTTTCCAATCGACGCGCTGAAAATAGACAAATCATTTGTGGGTGGTCTTTGTACGGAGGCGGGCGACGCCAAGATAGTGACCGCGGTCATCGGTCTGGGTCGAAATTTTCATCTTCAAGTCATCGCGGAGGGTGTGGAGACGCGTGGGCAGTTCATCGCCCTACAGGCGCAAAATTGCGAGGAAGGGCAAGGCCACTACTTTCAGAGCCCGATTGCCGCAAGCGAATTTACCAAATTGTTGGGTGTCGACCTATCGGACACCGTCGTCGCATGAGGAGAGATCTCGCGCAACTGAGCTTGAGCGCGACCAGAATGCTTGGCT
>JAXDQN010000247.1:0-3813 GCA_034667865.1 Gammaproteobacteria bacterium | reverse complement strand
CCTCCAGGCGATTGCGCGTCAGTTTCAAGGAACTGAATTGATTGTCGGCATTGCGCTCGGTGAGCGCCAGCTGATCCTGCAAGCCACGCAGGATGAAGTAGTTGCGCGCCACCTCGGCGATCACGCTGACCCTGGCGTCCCGCAGCGAGGCGACCGCAGCGCCCA
This sequence comes from Gammaproteobacteria bacterium, assembly GCA_034667865.1. GTDB lineage: Bacteria > Pseudomonadota > Gammaproteobacteria > Steroidobacterales > Steroidobacteraceae > Bog-1198. The sequence goes on along the minus strand of JAXDQN010000247.1, from coordinate 3,648 downwards.
AGTCGCCGCGCGCCGCTTCGACATTGCGTCGCACGCGTCCAAACAAATCCAGTTCCCACAGGCCGTCAAACCCAGCCTGCGCCGTGTCGAACATACGATCGCGCATATCGAAGCCAGGGAACTGCTGCTGCGTGTCGAGATTCTTGGTGTAGCCTGCGGCCAAGGTCACGGTGGGGTACAGATCGAATCCCGCCAGCCGCCTGGCCGCACGCGCCGCCTGCAGATTGGCGGCGGCGGCGGCCAAGTCTTTGTTGTGCGCCAAGGCATCATCCACCAACCCGGAGAGCTGCGGATCAGTGAAACCCAGCCAATACTGCTGTACTGAATCAGCTTCGCTGAAACCCGGTTCGCCGGCATTTGCAAAGTGCGGATCCACGGGAATCTCGGGCCGCTTATAGTTCGGGCCGACCGCGCAACCCGTGAGGATTGCGGCGCAGGCCAACATCGTCGCACGCAATTTGTTATCCACCGCGCGTCTCCTCGCCGTCAGTTGGCGGCAGCGTCGATGCACGCGGCTGCCGCCGCCGCTCCAGCCAGCTTTCAATGGTGACGAAGAACACCGGTGTCAGGAACAATCCGAACGTGGTCACGCCCAGCATGCCGGCGAACACCGCAATGCCGATGGCCTGCCGCATTTCGCTGCCGGCGCCAGTCGCGATCACCAGCGGGATCACGCCCATGATGAAAGCGAACGAGGTCATCAGAATGGGCCGCAAGCGCAGGCGGCAAGCCTCGATCGCGGCATCCACGGGCGCCAAGCCATGCTCCACCCGTTCGCGCGCAAACTCGACGATTAAAATGGCGTTCTTACAGGCCAAGCCCACCAAGACGATGAATCCAATCTGAGTAAGCACATTGTTGTCGGATCCTTTCAGCCACACGCCAATCATCGCCGACAACAGACACATCGGCACGATGAGAATCACTGCCAAGGGCAACGCCCAGCTCTCGTACTGCGCCGACAAAATCAGGAACACCAGCATCACGCACAGCGGGAACACCAACAGCGCGGTATTTCCGGCGGACTTTTGCTGGAAGGTCAAATCAGTCCATTCGAAGCCAAAGCCATTGGGCAAGGTGTCGTGCAGCACGCGCTCCATCGCCGCCGTCGCCTGGCTGGAGGAAACGCCCGGCGCACCCTGGCTGTTGATGTCGGCAGCCAGATAGACGTTGTAATGCGAGACACGGTCGGGGCCCGCTTCGAAATGAATGTCGGCGACCGCCCCCATCGGCACTTCATCGCCGTTGAGATTGCGCATCTTCAGGTTCGCGACATCTTCGGGCTGGGCGCGAAACTGCGGCTCGGCCTGAGCATAGACCCGATAGGTGCGGCCGAAGCGATTGAAGTCGTTGATGTAAGTCGACCCCAGATAGGTCTGCAGCGTATCGAACACTTTCGACAGCGGCACCGCCTGACGCTTGGCCTTGACCCGGTCCACGTCAGCGTACAGCTGCGGCACACTGTTCTGGAAAGTGGTGTAGGTGGCGTAGGGATTCAGCTCTTTCTGCTGGCGCGCCTTGTTCAAGATTTCATTGGTGATACGCGCCAATTCGTCATAGCCGTGGGCGCCGCGATCCTGCAAGAACAATTTGAATCCGCCGGTATTGCCCAAACCCTGGACCGGCGGGGGCGAGACGGCGAATATCGTCGCGTCTTGGATGGTGCTGAATTTGCCATTCAACGCCTGCGCAATGGCGCCGGCCGTCAATTCCTTGGTGGTGCGTTCCTCAAAGGACTTCAATGGAAAAAACAGCACCGCCGTGTTGCTCAAGTTCACGAAGCCCTGCACCGACAGACCGCTGAAGCCGATGACGTGATCGACTCCGGGAGTTTCGAGGGCGAGCTTGGACATTTTCGCCACCACCGCCTCGGTTCGGTCCAACGAAGCCGCATCGGGCAGCTGCACGATGCCGATCAAGTACTGCTTGTCTTGCGCAGGAATGAAGCCACCGGGCACCAGCTGAAACATACCCCAGGTGCCTACCAACAAACAGGCGAATGCCCCCAGGATCACCACGCGCATGCCGGTGATGCGCTTCACGCCATGACCGTAGCGTTCGGATGCCGCTTCGAAGCTGCGATTGAACATGCGGAAGAAGCCGCCCAGCACCTTGTTGATGCCCCGTTGGAATACATCGGGGGCCGCGTTTCTTGGCTTGAGCAGCAGCGCCGCCAGCGCCGGCGACAGCGTCAGTGAATTGAAGGTCGAGATCAATGTGCTGGCGGCAATGGTGATGCCGAATTGGCGGTAAAACTGCCCCGTGAGCCCCGAGACGAAGGCAACCGGCACGAACACCGAGCACAGCACCAGTGCAATGGAAATGATGGGCCTCGTGACCTCGCCCATCGCCGCATGCGCCGCGGCGTGCGGATTCAATCCTTGTTCAATTTTGCGTTCGATGTTCTCCACCACCACGATGGCGTCATCGACCACGATGCCGGTGGCCAACACCAGGCCGAAGAGCGTCAAGGAGTTGATGGTAAAGCCTGCCAACAGCAAAGCCGCCAGCGTACCGATGATGGCCACGGGCACGGCGACCAGCGGAATGACGCTGGCGCGCCATGTCTGCAGAAACACCACCACGACCAGCACCACCAGCAGCACGGCCTCGAACAGAGTGTGCACCACCGATTCGATCGAGTGACGCACGAACACCGTCGGGTCGTAATCAATCTCGTAACTGACGCCCTCGGGAAAACTCTTCGCCAGTTCCTTCATGGTGACGCGCACCGAATCGGACAGTTCCAGCGCATTAGCCCCGGGCAACTGAAACACAGGAATCGCGACCGCGGGACCGCCGTCCAGCATGCTGCGCAATGCATAGTTATCGGGTCCGAGCTCGAGCCGAGCCACGTCGCGCAGGTAGGTGGTTTCGCCGTTCGCGCCGCTCTTCACCACGATGTTTTCGAATTCCTGCTCGGTCTGCAGGCGGCCTTGGGCGTTGACGATGTACTGAAATTGGGTGCCCGGCAGCGAGGGCTGGCCGCCGATCTGGCCGGCGGCGACCTGCACGTTCTGTTCGCGCACAGCCGCCAGCACTTCATCGACGTCCATGTTGCGCGCCGCGATCTTGCCGGGATCCAGCCACAGCCGCATCGAGTAGTCGCCCGAACCAAACACCTGCACATCGCCCGTGCCCTTGAGGCGGGCCAGCACGTCCTTGATTTGGATGACGGCGTAATTGCGAAGATATAAGGAGTCGTAACGCCGGTCAGCCGATTTTAGGAACACCACCATGGTGAGGTCTGGCGATCGTTTCTGGGTCACGAGGCCGACTTGACGCACCACATCCGGCAAACGAGTCTCGGCTTGGCTGACGCGGTTCTGCGTCTGCACCTGTGCTATATCGAGATCGGTGCCCAATCGAAAGGTTACGGTGATGGAGAAAGTGCCGTCCGGCGTCGCGGTGGAATTGGTGTAGATGGCATTTTCCACGCCGTTGATCTGCTGCTCGAGCGGCGTGATCACCGTTTCTGCGATCGTCTTCGGCGATGCGCCCGGATACTGGCCGCTGACCACGACGGTGGGCGGCACAATTTCCGGGTACTCGCTGATGGGCAGCGTCGGCATGGCCAGCAAGCCCGCCACCGTGATCAGAATGGCGAGCACCGTGGCGAAAATCGGTCGCTCGATAAAGAACGAAGAA
>JAXDQN010000246.1:0-4998 GCA_034667865.1 Gammaproteobacteria bacterium | reverse complement strand
GTCGACGGGTCAGCCTGCGCGAACTTTTCAAATACATGGACCTTGAACGCTTCCGGAATTCCGTCGCCGAAATCCTCCACCTCGATGCGCAAAGTTGTCGCACCGGGAATCACTCGAATTAACACATCGCCGCCTGGCGGTGAAAACTTTGCGGCGTTCGATAACAGGTTCACGACTACCTGCATGAGCCGATCTGGGTCAGCCATTACCCTATCGGTGGGCGACACCGGCGCGAGCAGAAAACGCACTCCGCATTTCTCGGCGAAGCCCGCATTTGCCTCCACTGATTGCTGCAGCAGTTCGGCCAACGTCACGATACTCATCTGCAGCGTCAGCTTGCCCGAATCTATCGTACCGATATCCAAGATATCGTTGATGATGCGCACCAGTCGGCCGCTGTTCTTGTACGCGATAGCCACCATTGTCGCCGCTTCGCTCGACAGCACGCCCATTGCGCCAGATTGAAGCAAGCCCAATGAGCCTTGGATTGAGGTCAGCGGTGTCCGTAGCTCGTGGCTCACCGTGGAGACAAACTCATTTCTAATGCGATCGATCTCCAGACGCTGCGAGAGGTCGACGATTGAACTGAGAACGAACTCTCCTTGAGATGTGAGCAATGGATTAAGTCCTATTTGTAGCGGGACCTCCGAGCCATCCTTGCGCAGACCGCGGAATTCCGCCAACGGCGTCGTCGGATCGCCGGAAAATCCCCGGCCAAATTCTGAGATGGTGGCGCGGAATCGTTCCGGCACCAGCAATTCAATCGGTCGCCCCAGCAACTCGGAGCGTGGGTAGCCAAAGAGAGTTTCCACTTGCGCATTGACCAACACGATGGATCCGCGCTGGTCCGTCAGCAGCATGCCGGTGGGGGCCGCTTCGATGGCCAGGCGGAACTGCTCAGCCGCATCCGCGGCAATCGCGGAACGCGCGCCATCCTCTGTCAGCGTGCGATTCAAGGCTTCGAGGTGCATTATATGATCGGCGCGAGTCGCACGTTCAGCCGATGGAAGATACCGGATTAAGAAGATTGCAGCGGAGACGGAAGCCAACGCGGTGCATGCTTTTAGTCCATCGCCAAGCCAATTGATGGGACGCCAATACGTCCAAATCTCCATGATGTACATCGCGCTGCAAGCAATATTGAGAATTGCGAAACTCAGAAAAAGCCACCGGCGCCCCACGTCGATACGGCGTCGCATCACATAGAAAATCGCACCGGCGATCGAAGCATAGGCTAGGGCAGTCAATCCGTCGGATAACACGTGAAGCGCCAGGATTCCTGGGTGCCACTGATACCGCATGTCGTGGGACATAAAGCCGTCCATGGTAAATCGGGTTGCTGTTGTCAACGCAGCCTGGTGCTGCTGATCGATGCTCAGCGCTACCTCAAGGATTGATCCCCATCATAGTGTCTTGCCCAATTGCATGTATGTTCGATAGCGTGCGGTCAGCGAAACCGGTAAGCGGAAGAGCCGGCGTTCGCAAAGAAAACGGTCGTTTTTGGGTTTCGGAGCCAGCATCATGGCACTATGTGTACCAACAAACAGAACTTAGTCAATCCTACGCATAGGTTTCCTGCCTTCATGCATCCTTGCTGCTTAAATGTTTAGCGGAGTATCCGATGGTGGGACTAAGGGGACTGCAAGGATTCTAGTAGTCGATGACGACGAGATCGTGCTGGAATATCTGAGCCGCCTGATTGGCAAAGCGGGATATGAGGTCATCACCGCAACCAGCGGGGAGGATGCTCTGATCGCGCTGCAGCGAGACTTCGCTCAGATCGTCATTATCGACATCATCATGCCCGGCATGGATGGTTTGGCGCTGTGCCGCACAATTCGACGCCAAACCTATTCCGGTTACATCTACCTGATGCTGCACACATCAAAGACCACGGACGCTGATATCCAAGACGGTCTTGCGGCGGGCGCGGACGATTACGTCGGCAAAGGCACGTCGAAAGATCAGATGATTGAGCGCATACACACGGCGCAACGAGTCTTATCACTGAAGCGCGGGCTCTAAGACTTTGCTCGAAAGCGGCCGCTGCGGCTGGCGGCCCCGTGACGCACCCCGCAGTATCACCGAGCCGCTTCGGACACCGGGTTCATTTGAGCGATGTGTCGAGTTTTCCCCTACATCATCGCCATTTCTCCCTCGCTAAGCTGTCTCATCGGGAACATTAGGCGCCCCCAATGGAAACCTCCGGTTTGGCCGCGCGCGGCCCCGGCATAACTATCACTGGTAGCTTATCGATGAAAACCGTCTTGTTGATTGACGATGACAACACCTTCCTGCTCACCATCGGTGTGCGCCTGAAGAGCATGGGCTACGTCGTTTGTGCGGCCAAGGATGCGGCGAGCGCCATTTCCGTCGTTCGCAAGACCAATCCGGATGTCATTGTTCTGGACGTATCGCTGCCGGGCGGAGACGGCTTTTTGGTGGCCGAGCGCCTTCGAAATATCGTTGCGGTGGCAGCTACGCCGATCATCTTCGTTACGGCCAGTGTGAAGCCAGGCCTGCGCGAGCGCGCGATAAAGCTGGGGGCAGTCGGGTTCTTGGCAAAACCATTCGACGCGGCAACATTGGCCGAAGCGCTGGAGTCGGCACTATCGCCGTCGGATTCCCTGCAACCATTGGCCGACGAGGCGTAGCGCAACGCGCGGCTACCTATGTCACCAAAAGAAAAGTTCAGCATTCTATTGGTTGACGACGATCTCATGGTCGTTCGCATTCTCAACAGCATCTTGAGCGATTTCGCTCCCGTACGTTTCGCCACCTCCGGCTCCAAAGCGCTGCGATTGGCACGCGAATCTACGCCCGACTTGGTGCTGCTTGATGTCGATATGCCGGAAATCAGCGGCTTTGAAGTATGCAAGTCATTCAAGAGCGATCCGGCGCTAGCACAAGTGCCGATCATATTCATCACCAGCCATGAGAGCGCGCAGCTCGAAGCCAAGGGGCTGGAGCTGGGCGCGGTCGATTTCATCGGTAAACCGCCTCACGCGCCTCTGGTATTGGCACGGGTACGTACCTATCAGCGCCTGAAGACCCTGTCTGAAACGGTGCGCAGCGCCGTTATGCTGGATTTCTTGACAGGTGCAGTCACTCGGCGACAGATCGAGAAGGCACTGACACAGGAATGGTTGCGCGTGCAGCGCTCGCAAACGCCCTTGGCGTTTTTGCTGGTGGATATCGAAGATTTCACAGCGTACAACGCGCAATACGGCGACGAGCGGGGTGATTCCTGCCTTAAATCCTTGGCCGAAGTTCTGCGTGCGGCGGCCCGACGACCCACCGATCTGCTCGGTCGCTATGCGGGGGGGCAATTTGCGTTGTTGCTGCCTGGTACGGACAGCCAGGGCGTCAGTAGGATTGCGCAGCGAATAATGGACGCGGTTCAGGGGTGGAACACTGTCGGATTATCGATGGGAGGCGGTTGCCGCGACGGTGCGCGCTCCACCATCTGGAATGCCACTGTGGAATCTGTTCCAAATGATCTGATTGCAGCGGCCGAACAGGCGCTCAGAATTGCGAAGTCCGCCGCCGATCATCACGTAAGACTCATTGATGTCGTCGATCTTCATCGCCCAATAGCCAGCGCCGGCAATTGAACAACCAACCCCCCGCCGCTGACTCGAACCTTGACACGGTGCCGGAGCTCCACCTCGCCGAGCCGGTGCTGGGCGCCGAAGCGCTGCAACGAGCTATTTTCAATAGCGCCAATTTTTCTAAGATCGCGACCGACGCCAAGGGCGTGATCCAAATCTTCAACGTCGGCGCCCAGCGCATGCTCGGCTACACCGCAGAAGAGGTGGTGAACAAGATAACGCCGGCGCAGATCTCCGATCCACAGGAAATCATTGCGCGCGCCGAGGCGCTCAGCCTGGAACTCGAAACTCACATCGCCCCAGGGTTCGAAGCGCTGATCTTCAAGGCGTCCAGAGGTATCGAGGATATCTATGAGCTGACCTACATTCGCAAGGACGGCAGCCGCTTTCCTGCCGTCGTCTCCGTCACGGCCTTGCGCGACGCCGCAGAGACCATCATCGGGTACCTGTTGATCGGTACCGACAACACCGCCCGCAAGCAAATCGAAGAGCAGTTGCGCCATTCCAACGAACGTATCGCGATCGCCACGGAATCGGCCGGAATCGGCACCTGGGAACTCGATGTAACGACGAGCAGCGTGACCTGGGACAACGGGATGTACAAGCTGTATGGCACCACGCGCAAGGCCGGCACAGACCTGTACGTGGCCTGGGCCAACAGCATGCATCCAGACGATCGAAAAAGGTGTGAGCGCGAAGTGGCGACCGCGGTACGCGGCGAAACCGAGTTTGACACCGAGTTTCGTCTGATTCGACCGGGTGGTGAAATTCGCTACGTGAAGGCCGCAGCACGCGCCACACGCGGGCCTAATGGCAACGTCTTGCGGTTGACTGGCGTCAACGTGGACATTACCGGGCGCAAGCGCGCCGAAGAGGCGCTGCTCCAGGCAGGTGCCTTGCAGAACGCGATCTTTAATAGCGCCAATTTCTCCAGCATCGCAACAGATTCCCGCGGAGTCATTCAAATATTCAATGTGGGCGCTGAGCGCATGCTCGGCTACAGAGCTGACGAGGTATTGAACAAGATCACCCCGGCTCAAATATCCGATCCCGATGAAATCATCTGGCGGGCGCAAGCGCTGAGCCTGGAACTGCAAACGCCTATCGCGCCTGGCTTCGACGCCCTGGTCTTCAAGGCTTCGCGCGGCATAGAAGATATCTACGAGCTGACCTACATTCGCAAGGACGGCAGCCGATTCCCTGCAGTCGTCTCGGTGACCGCTCTGCGCGACGCGGAAGGCGCGATTATCGGTTATCTGCTGATCGGCACCGATAACACCGCCCGCAAACAAGCCGAGGAGGCGCTGCTCAAGGCGGGCGCCTTGCAAAATGCGATTTTCAACAGCGCCAATTTCTCGAGCATCGCCACCGATGCGAAGGGCGTCAT
>JAXDQN010000245.1:0-6824 GCA_034667865.1 Gammaproteobacteria bacterium | reverse complement strand
GTCCGGCGAAATGCGCAAGGTGCACGTGGATTGTCGCGCGACCATCGGCGAAGTCGGCAACGACGAGCATAATCTGCGCGTGTTCGGCAAGGCCGGCGCGGTGCGTTGGCTGGGCGTGCGTCCCACGGTTCGCGGCGTCGTCATGAATCCGGTGGATCACCCGCACGGCGGCGGCGAAGGCAAGTCTGGTCAAGGCAACCCGCATCCTGTGAGCCCGTGGGGCCTGCAGACCAAGGGTAAGAAGACCCGCGCCAACAAGCGCACGGACGGCATGATCCTTCAACGCCGTAAGAACAAGCGGCTGTAAGCCAAAGATCTGGAGAGATATCAGTGCCTCGTTCGCTCAAGAAAGGTCCCTTCGTCGATTTGCATCTCGCCAAGAAGGTGCAGACGGCCAGTGGCAAGAATGATCGCCGACCCATCAAGACCTGGTCGCGCCGCTCGATGGTCATCCCCGACATGGTCGGTTTGACCATCGCCGTGCACAACGGCCGCCTGCACGTTCCCGTGCTGGTGTCGGAAAATATGGTCGGGCACAAGCTCGGCGAATTCGCCCCGACGCGCACTTTCAAGGCGCACTCCGGCGATAAAAAAGTTACGGCGTCGGAATAAGACATGGAAACCAAAGCAGTATTGCGTTACGCGCGCATCTCCCCGCAGAAGTGCCGGCTGGTCGTCGACACCATCCGCGGCAAGACGGCCACGCTGGCGGTGACCACCTTGAAGTTCATGCCGCAGAAGGGCGCCAAGATCGTCGCCAAGGTGCTGGATTCGGCGATCGCGAATGCCTACAACAACTTCAATGCCGATGTGGATGACCTCAAGGTCACGCGCATCGAAGTCGATCCGGCGCCGATGCTGAAGCGCTTTCATGCGCGCGCCAAAGGGCGCGGCGTACGTATCGCCAAGCGCAGCAGCCACATCCTGGTTCAAGTATCTGACGGAAAGCGAGACGCCTAATGGGTCAGAAAGTAAATCCGATTGGTATTCGCCTCGGCATCACGCGCGAGTGGTCGTCGCGATGGTATGCGGGAACCAAGTCGTTCTCCTCGAACATTCACACCGACTTTTTGGTGCGCAAGTTCCTCAACAAGAAACTGGCTGATGCCTCGGTGAGCAACATCCACATCGAGCGTGCCGCGAAGCGCGCCAACATCACCATTCATACGGCGCGGCCGGGAATCGTGATCGGCAAGAAAGGCGAGGACATCGAGAAACTCCGCACGGCGGTGGCCAAGATCCTCGGTATGACGATGAACGACGTGCGTTTGAACATCGCCGAGATTCGCAAGCCGGAATTGGACGCCAAGCTGGTTGCCGAGGGTATCTCGCAGCAGCTGGAAAAGCGTGTGATGTTCCGCCGCGCCATGAAGCGCGCCGTGACCAACACCATGCGTTCGGGCGCGCTCGGCATCAAGGTGCGCATCTCGGGCCGTTTGAACGGCTCGGAAATCGCCCGTACAGAAACCAATCGCGAAGGCCGCGTGCCGCTGCACACCTTCCGCGCCGACATCGATTACGGCTTGGCAGAAGCGCAGACGACGTACGGCGTCATCGGCATCAAGGTTTGGATTTTCAAGGGCGAGATTTTCGACAAGCCGGCAGAAGAAGCGCCGGAAGCCGATGCCGAAGCCGCTGCGGCCGCTGGCGCCAAAGCTCCCGAAGCCACCACGGCGCCGGCCGCTGGTTGAACTAGGTAATACGACATGATGCAGCCGAAGCGGACCAAGTTCCGCAAACAATTCAAGGGCAATATCGCCGGCAGCGCGATGCGCGGCAATACCGTGGCGTTCGGCGAGTTTGGCCTCAAGGCCACCGATCGCTGCCGCATGACTGCGCGTGAGATCGAGGCGGCGCGCCGCGCCATCTCGCGCCACGTGAAGCGCGGCGGACGCATTTGGATCCGCGTGTTTCCGGACGTGCCCATCACGCAGAAGCCGCTGGAAGTGCGCATGGGCTCGGGCAAGGGCAACGTCGAGTACTGGGTCGCCAAGGTGCTGCCCGGCAAGGTGCTGTTCGAAATCGAAGGCATGAGTGAAGAAACTGCGCGTGAGGCGTTCCGCTTGGCCTCAGCGAAATTGTCGGTGTCGACGGCATTCGTCAAGCGTCAGGTGCGTTCATGAAGGCGAAAGAGTTGCGCGACAAGGCGCCCAAGGATCTCGGCGAGGAGCTGCTCAAGCTGCGCCGCGAACAATTCAATCTGCGCATGGCGCGCGCCACCGGCCAGGCGGCGAAACCGGATCAATTTGCAAAAGTGCGCAAGAACATCGCGCGCGTAAAGACGGTGCTGGCCCAATCGAAGGCAGCCGGAGGTAAGGCGTGATGTCGACCGAAGCTCAAGTAACTACAGGTGCTGCCCCCGCAGGCGCCGCCCCCGTCCCCGGACAGCGTCTGCTCACCGGCAAGGTGGTCAGCACCAAGATGGATAAGACCATTGCGGTGTCGGTCGAGCGTCTGGTGAAGCACGCGATGTACGGCAAGTACATCCGCCGCACCACCAAGCTGCTGGCGCACGACGAAAGCAATGAATGCAAGGAAGGCGATACCGTGTCCATCAAGCCGTGCCGCCCGATGTCGCGTCGTAAATCTTGGGTGCTGGTCCGCGTCGTTGAACGCGCCCGCGCCGAATAAGGATCCGCCATGATTCAGATGCGAACAATTTTGAACGTCGCTGACAACAGCGGCGCCAAGCGGCTGATGTGCATCAAGGTGCTCGGCGGCTCGAAGCGCCGGTATGCGGCGGTCGGCGATGTCATCAAGGTGAGCGTGAAGGATGCGATCCCGCGCGGCAAGGTCAAGAAGGGCGAGGTCTACGACGCGGTGGTGGTGCGCACCAAGAGCGGCGTGCGGCGCGCCGACGGCTCGCTGATCCGCTTCGACACCAATGCAGCTGTGCTGCTGACCAACAAGCTCGAACCGATCGGTACGCGTATTTTCGGGCCAGTGACGCGCGAGCTGCGCAACGTGCAGTTCATGAAGATTATTTCGCTAGCGCCTGAAGTGCTCTGATTTAGGAATAGGCAGATGAAAAAGATTCGCAAAGGCGACCTGGTGATTTTGATCACCGGTCGGGACAAGGGACGCAAGGGCGCCGTCATCGAGGTGCTGGCGGATGATCGCGTGCGCGTCGAAGGCCTCAATATGTCCAAAAAGCACCAGAAGCCGAATCCTCAGGCCGGCGTGCAGGGCGGCATCATCGAGCGCGAAGCGCCGCTGCACGTGTCGAATGTGCTGATTTTTAATCCGGCGACCCAGAAGGGCGACCGTGTCGGCTTCAAGGCGTTGGACGACGGCCGCAAGGTGCGCGTTTTCAAGTCGAACAAAGAAATGGTCGACGCCAAGTAGTCGCCCGTCAACGAGTAATACAATGGCAGCAAGACTGAAACAGATTTACCACGAGAAGATCGTGCCGGAACTCAAGGCCAAACTTGAGCTGAAGAACACCATGCAGGTGCCGCGCGTTCTGAAGATCACGGTCAACATGGGCGTGGGCGAGGCCGTGGCCGACAAGAAGGTCATGGATGCCGCCACCGCTGACATGGCGAAGATCACGGGTCAAAAGCCGGCGGTGACGAAGGCCAAGAAATCCGTCGCGACCTTCAAGGTGCGCGATGGCCAGGCCATCGGCTGCAAGGTGACCTTGCGCGGCGACCGCATGTACGAATTCCTCGACCGACTCGTGAATATCGCCATCCCGCGTATCCGCGACTTTCGCGGCATCAGCGGACGTTCCTTCGACGGCCGCGGCAACTACAGCCTGGGTGTGAAGGAACAGATCATTTTCCCTGAGATTCAATACGATCAGATCGATCAGATTCGTGGCATGGACATCACCATTTCCACATCGGCCGCCGACGATAAACATGGTCGCGCGTTGTTAGAAGCTTTCAACTTTCCGTTTCGCAAGTAGGGTAATAGCCCATGGCCAAGACGAACATGCTCATGCGCGAGAAAAAGCGCCTCAAGGTAGCGAAGAAATACGCTCCCCGACGCGCCGAACTCAAGGAGCTGATCCGCGATCCGAAGACCGGCGCCGAAGAACGGGTCGCCGCGCAAACCGAATTGCAGAAGCAACCGCGCGATGCAGGCAAAACCCGGCAGCGCAACCGCTGCTCGATCACCGGCCGGTCGCGCGGTGTGTACCGCAAGTTTGGATTGGCGCGCACCAAGCTGCGTGAGGCTGCCAATCGCGGTGAAATCCCAGGCCTGACGAAGGCGAGTTGGTGAGGCGCGCACAATGAGCATGACTGATCCGATTGCCGATCTTCTTACGCGTATCCGTAACGCCCAGTCCGCCGGAAAACCGACGGTGGGTATGGGTGCATCGAAGCTGAAACTGGCCATTTTGAAAGTGTTGAAGGACGAGGGCTATATCGCCGCGTTCGGCGTCGATGTCGCCGGCGCCAAAAGCACCCTGTCCATCGAGTTGAAGTATCACGACGGCCGCCCCGTCATCGATCGCATCGAGCGCATCAGCCGTCCGGGCCTGCGCATCTATCGCGGTAAGGACGAGCTGCCGAAGGTGTTGGGTGGGCTGGGCGTTGCGGTGGTCTCGACGCCGCAGGGCATCATGTCCGACAAGCAAGCGCGCGCGGCCGGCACCGGCGGCGAAGTGTTGTTCGTCGTTCAATAAGTTTTTTAGGTAGGTTCATATGTCTCGAGTTGCAAAAAAGCCGGTTGATCTGCCGCAAGGCGTGACCGTCACCATCGGCGGCGAGTCCGTGACGCTGAAGGGCGCCAAGGGATCGTTGACCCTGGCCCTCAAAAACGGCATCAAGGTCAAGCAGCAGGACAAGCACCTGGAAGTGGAAGCCACGGATGCGACCCTCGAGGGCATCAATGCCATCGCCGGATCCACCCGCGCGCACCTGGCCAACATGGTGACCGGAGTGACCACGGGCTATGAGAAGAAGCTGGAATTGGTGGGCGTCGGCTATCGCGCCGCCGTGGCCGGCAAGAGTTTGACGCTGACCTTGGGCTATTCGCACTTGATCAACTATGCGATTCCCGAGGGCATCACCATCGAAGCGCCCAGCCAGACCGAAATCATCGTCAAGGGGATCGACCGCCAGCGCGTCGGCCAGACTGCTGCGGAGATTCGCGCCTATCGTGCGCCGGAACCCTACAAGGGCAAGGGCGTGAAGTATTCCGACGAAAAGATCACGCTGAAAGAAGCGAAGAAGAAGTAATTATGAAACTGACCAAACAAGACACCCGCCTGCGCCGCGCGCTGCGAGGTCGAGTGAAGATCAAAGAATTGGCCGCGCTGCGCCTGTCGGTGCACCGCACGCCGCAGCACATCTATGCGCAGATTTTTGCGCCCGAGGGCGACAAGGTATTGGTGGCCGCTTCCACGCTGCAAAAGGATGTGCGCGGTGATCTGAAGACCACCGGCAACATCGAGGCTGCCAAGGCCGTCGGCCGCGCCATTGCGGAGCGCGCCAAGGCGAAAGGCATTGCGAAGGTCGCTTTCGACCGTTCGGGGTTCATGTATCACGGGCGCGTCAAAGCGCTGGCCGAGGCCGCTCGCGAAGCCGGTCTCGAGTTCTAACTAAAGGGTCAGAAACGCAATGGCGAGAACAGAAAAACCAGTATCTGGCGATGACCTGCTCGAAAAGTTGGTCGCGGTCAACCGCGTGGCCAAGGTGGTCAAGGGCGGCAAGCAGTTCGGCTTTACCGCGCTGACCGTCGTGGGCGACGGCGCCGGAAGGGTCGGTTTCGGCTACGGCAAGGCACGGGAAGTCCCGGTGGCCATCTCCAAGGCCATGATGCAGGCGCGCAAGAGCTTGATTCCGGTGTCTTTGAAGAACGATACCCTGTTCTATGCGGTCAAAGGACGGCATGGGACCACCCGGGTATACATGCAACCGGCCGCTGACGGTACCGGCGTGATCGCCGGCGGCGGTATGCGCGCCGTGTTTGAGTGCGCGGGTGTGCGCAACGTGTTGGCCAAGAGCTACGGCTCTCGCAATCCCATCAACGTGGTGCGCGCGACCATGGACGCCTTGGCGAAGCTGCGCACACCCGATGACATTGCCGCCAAGCGCGGCAAGAGCATCGAAGAGATCGTGGGCTAAGTTCATGACAGATAACGCCAAAACGGACAACGTCAAAGTTACTTTGATCAAGAGTGTGTATGGGCAGCTGGCAAACATCCGCGGCTGCGTGAAGGGTCTGGGATTGCGCCGCATCGGCCACAGCGTCGTGGTCGCGGATACGCCGTCGAATCGCGGCATGATGAATACCGCCAGCCACATGCTCAAGGTCGAGCCAGCATTGGGTAAGGGTGTCTAAATGAGACTGAATACAATCAAGCCGGGCGCCGGCTCCAAACGCACGCGCCTGCGCGTGGGCCGCGGCGCGTCAGCCGGGCAGGGCAAGACTTGCGGCCGCGGCGTCAAGGGACAGCGCGCGCGCAAGGGCGGCTATCACAAGGTTGGCTTCGAAGGCGGCCAGATGCCGCTGCAGCGCCGTTTGCCGAAGATCGGCTTCCGTTCGGCGATGATGGCCTCGCGCTGCGAACTGACCCTGGATGATTTGATGCGCGTGAAGGGCGGCGAAGTGACCCTCGCGGGCCTGATCGAAGCCAATCTGGTGCCCGAATACACCAAGAAAGTGAAGATCATTTTGTCGGGCAAGGTCACTAAGGGCTTTGCCGTCAAAGATAAAGCGATCACTGCGACCAAGGGCGCGAAGAGCGCGGTCGAATCGGCCGGCGGCAGTTTCACGGCTTAACGAACGGACGTCATGGCAACATCCAGCACCAATGCAGCTGCCGCTTTAGGGGACGTGACCCGCTTCGCTGAAATGCGCAAGCGGCTGCT
>JAXDQN010000244.1:0-6708 GCA_034667865.1 Gammaproteobacteria bacterium | reverse complement strand
GATACGGTGCGCTTCTATGCCCGGCTTGGCCTGCTGCAACCTCAAACGAACGGCAAGGGTGGCCGCCACCCGTACAGTGTTTTCACGGATGAGGACGTTCGAGCGGCAGAGGTAATTCGGATCTCGCAATCTCTCGGTATGTCGCTCAAGGAAATCGCGGCCTTCAACGAGGAGCGCCGCGGGGGCCATCTCACAAGCGAACGCCGGGTCGAGATCATGAGCGCGCAACTTGTCCGCCTAGAGTCGAAAGCGACGGAGCTGGAAACGATGATCAGCTATGTGCGCGCCAAAATCGATTTTCTGATGGGCAGTCAGCGGGGGCCGGAGCCGGATTTCAGGAGTTATGCGAGACGAGGATAGCGGAGTCATTCCTAGATCGTGTACTGAATTTCAGCGTAAAACCCACGGCCACAGCGTGCGAGTAGTGCTAGCAATTGTTATATGAGAAAAATAATTGCTATTTAGGAAATATATATTCTACAATATACAACATGGCGACCAATCCTACTGCTCAAGAGCACGGCTTCAAGGGTCGAGGTCGGCCACGTGAATTTGACCTGAATGAGGTTCTGGACAAGGCGGCACAGGTGTTCTGCGAGCGTGGTTATCACGCGACCTCCATTTCTGACCTTACATCGGGAATGGCATTAGCCTCCGGCAGTGTCTACAAGGCATTTAAGGACAAGAGAACTGTATTTTTAGCGACTTTTGATAGGTACAGAGCCGTGCGCGATGCGCAACTTAAGGCTGCTATCGATCAAGGGAACAACGGGCGCGAACGCGTTCAACGGGTTGTCGAGTTTTATTCGACTGCGTCCCATGGCCTTGTAGGGCAACGTGGTTGTATGGTGATCAACTGCGCCGCCGAACTGGCCACCTTTGACGCGGAAATTGCTTTAAGAGTAACGACGTCGCTGAATCGAAGCGAGGCCTTGCTGACTAAACTGATTTGCCAAGGACAAACAGATGGTTCCATACCTGTATCCATTGACAGCAAGTCGACCGCACGTTCGATGCTGTGTCTTTTGCAAGGTATGCGCATCGTTGGTAAGACCGGACGCAGCAAGAAACAGATGCAAGCTGTAGCCGATATGGCGCTGAAATTGTTGATTTAGCTCTTTTTTGTCTATTTAGGACATATTAATTCCCTAATTAAAAGGCCATGATGAATCGCTCTCTATCTTTGACCGCAGACAAATCCGAACCTCAAGTTTGGTTGACGCTGCTTTTAGCCGTCGCTTGTGGTTTGACAGCAGCCAATCTTTACTACGCGCAGCCGCTGGCGGGTCCCATAAGCGCTGCACTTGGACTTTCCGCTACAGCAACTGGTCTGATCGTAACAATGACGCAGATTGGATATGGCCTTGGCCTGTTGTTGATCGTGCCACTGGGCGATTTGATTGAAAACCGTCGCTTGACTTTGATCTTGCTGGCTATCTCTGGACTGGCGCTGTTGGGTGTTGGATTTTCCACGCGACCGCTGCCTTTTCTGATGTTTTCCTTGTTCATCGGTATCGGTACGGTGGCTGTGCAGGTTTTGGTTCCCTACGCCGCACATTTAGCCACAGACGCCGTGCGAGGACGTGTGGTTGGGAATGTGCTGAGTGGCCTGCTTCTGGGCGTCATGTTGGCCAGGCCAGTGTCGAGTTTTATTACTCAGCTTTCCTCATGGCATGTGGTGTTCTTCATTTCCGCTGGCGGCATGCTGTTGCTGGCGTTAGTCCTTGCAAAAACATTGCCAAGGCGAATGCCTATCGGGGGTTTACGCTACGGTGATTTGCTATCTTCTATGGCGAAACTCGCCCGAACGACGCCGATATTGCGCCGGCGTGCGCTATATCAGGCTGGCTTGTTCGGCGCCTTTAGTCTGTTCTGGACCACCGTGCCCCTATTGCTGGCGGGCCCCGTGTATCGATTATCACAAGGGGAGATCGCCTTATTCGCACTGGCGGGTGTTGCAGGTGCGATTGCTGCGCCTATCGCGGGTCGGTTCGCAGACCGGGGCTGGAGTCAACCCGGTACTGTTTTGGCCATGCTCGCCGTTGGCGCTGGCTTTTTGTTGACTCATCTTGCCGCACCAGGTTCATCTTGGTCATTGGGTCTGTTGGTCGCGGCGGCAGTTGTTCTGGATTTCGGTGTATCAGCCAATATGACGTTGGGGCAGCGAGCAATTTTTAGTCTGGGAGCTGAATTTCGCGCGCGTTTAAATGGCATTTATATGACCACCTTCTTTATCGGCGGTGCCGTTGGTTCAGCGTTGGGAGGGTGGGCCTATGCGCAAGGGGGTTGGTCGCTGGCATCCTGGATAGGATTTTCCTTGCCGGTAATGACGCTGATCTATTTTGCGACTGAAAGGCGGGAGTAAAAAGTTTCTCTGCGGTCTAGCCTTCCGGCACTTGCGGCCAATAGTCGGTGTAAACCATGTTTTTAAGTGCGAACCGATGTGCCCATTTGAGTTCCTCAAGCATCGGTTGGGGATAGAAAGCGGGCACATATCCCAAACACAGAATGGCCACCGGACGGCTGCCTTCAGGCATCCTTATCAATTGTCGCAGCATGTCTGGATCGAAAAGCGACACCCAGCCCATCCCTACATTCTCAGCGCGGGCGGCCAACCATAGATTCTGTATGGCGCAGGCGACGGAGGCCAGATCCATCTCGGGCATCGTGCGACGCCCGAAAATGTGCGCCTCTCGCCCATCGCTCAAGGCCGCGACTATCAGCTCTCCGCATTCGAGTATGCCCTCGACTTTGAGGCGCATGAATTCCTGCTCGCGTTCGCCCAATGCTTGAGCGGTTTTGACGCGTTCCGTCTCGACTAAGGCGTGAATTCGCTGGCGTAGGGTTGAATCGCATATTCGAATGAAACGCCACGGTTGCATCAAGCCCACGCTTGGCGCGAGATGCGCCGCTGCCAGGAGCCGTTCCAACAGTGCAGCATCGAGCGGGTCGGGGAGAAAATGGCGCATGTCGCGCCGCAGAGCCATGACGCGATAAATGACGTCAATCTCTGTTGCATTGAAGTCGCTCACGCGGCCGGTACTCCGATGAATTGCATGTTTCCGCCTTACGCGATGTCCAGCCGATAAACCGAACCAAATGGTATGTGCGACTCGACCGCCGGAGCACCCATTTCGTAGCCTGAGCGGGCGAGGGCTACGCGAATCACGCCCGCATGGGTCACGGCAATCACGCCTCTTTCACGCTTCTGACGCAGCGCGTCCACCCAACGTTGCCAACGGATTGCCACCATCTGCGCCGACTCGCCACCACCAGGACAGTAGTCCCAGACCTCGGTTGCCCAAGCATCGATCTGATCACGGGGGATCGCGTCCCATCGAAGGCCTTGCCATTGCCCGAAATTCATTTCAATTAGGTCGTCGCTGGCTAGCGGTTCATTGGGAGCTGCCAGTCGCCGTGCAAGCGCAACGCAGCGCGACAATGGGCTGCAGTAGATGGATGCGGTTTTGAGCGTATCGTCTGGAATCTGATTGACAATCGAATCGGCCGCCGCTGCGATCGTAGTCTGATCCACGCTCACATCGAGCCGGCCATAACACAGCCCGTCGATGCCGGTCGGCCGCGGATGGCGAATAAGGTAGATTTCCACGGCGCGATCATCCCTCAGGGAGCGACAGGGCAGACACGCCAAGGGCGGTCAACAGGAAGCAAAGTTCCGCGAGCTGCTGTGTCGCGCCTAGACAGTCGCCCGTGTACCCGCCGATTCGCCCCTTAAAGTAAGCGCCAGAGAGAAAGGTACTCACCAAGCTGACGCCGAGCGCAGCGAGAAGCAGGAGAGATGATCGCCTCATCGATTCCGGGCTGATCACCAGTATGAGGCACAGTATGGCCAGTGCTCCGAGTGCGCCGCTCAGTGCCCAGTCCTTACCATTCAAGTTGTCGGCTAACGGTTTGGATTTTGCGTCCTGATCGGCGCGCACGTATGCAAGTTGCCACATCAACGCTGTAGCGCACCAGCGGCTGCTGGTATGTGCTGCCGCGACCACCACGGCAAATATAGCTGGGGATAGGTGGGTGAGGACGGTCCATTTCAGGCCCAGCATCATCGCGATGCCGATGGCGCCGTAGGCGCCCACCCGCGAATCTTTCATGATCGCAAGCACCGCTGTCGGGGATCTCCCGCCACCAAAACCATCGCAGGCATCGGCAAAACCGTCCTCGTGAAACGCACCGGTCACAAGCAACGATGCACACATCATCAGGCCGATGGCGACCGCAGGTGGAAAAATCAACGAACTCAGCCACCACACTGCCACGTTCGCAAGACCGACTAACGTGCCGACCAGAGGAAAATAGCGCGCTGATTGGGACAGCCAGCTCAACTCGAATCCCGCGAGCGTCGGGACCGGCAGTCGTGTCAGAAACTGGACCGCAACCAAAAACAGCATGGCCTCGCGTTTCATGCGATCGGATGTCTCAAACGTCCTTATCGCTGACGCCGGCGCCCTCAAACGTCGCCATTTGCGTGAACAACGCGACCGCAGCGCGCACCAGGGGCAGTGCGATCGCCGCGCCGCTGCCTTCGCCCAATCTCATTCCAAGATCCAGCATAGGGCGGACACGCAGATGCTCGAGCAACGCGCAATGCGCGTGCTCCGCCGATCGATGTGCGAATACGCAGTAGTCGAGCACCCTCGGATCCATTCTTGCCGCAATGGCCACCGCGACAGTCACCGTGAAGCCATCAACGAGGATAAGCATCCTGCGGGCCGCGGCGGCAAGGGCTGCGCCCGCGAGCATCGCTATCTCGTAACCGCCGAACTCGGCCAATAGATCCAATGGATCCGACGGCGGCGCGCGCCGGTTCAGTGCCTGAGTTAAGAGGGCCCGTTTTCGTGCAAGACCGCTATCGTCAAGGCCAGTGCCGCGACCCACGCAGTCGATCAATGGCTTCTGGGTCAACCCATGCATGAGCATGGCTGCCGCTGCCGTATTGCCGATTCCCATTTCACCTAGAATTACCGTATTGCTGCCCGGCGGTTGGGCACGCACAAGCGCTGCTTGTCCTAAAGCCAATGCCTTCGTGCACTCTTCCCCGGTCATTGCCGGTTCCTCTATAAAATCGCGGGTGCCGCGCCGAATTTTCGCCTCGATGAGCTGCGAATGCGCCGCGCACTCGCCATCGACGCCGGCATCGATGATCCACAGATCAACTCCGTGGAGTTTGGCGAGTACGCTTATTGCGGCTCCTCCCCGCAAAAAATTGGCCACCATTTGCGCCGTGACTTCTCGCGGATACGCGCTCACGCCGCGGTCCGCCACGCCATGATCCGCGGCAAACACCAGTCCCACGGGGCGAACGATTTTGATATCGAGCGTCCCTTGAATGGCGCACAGCTGCGCGCCCACAGTTTCCAACTGACCCAACGCACCCTGAGGCTTCGTCAAAATGTCCAAGCGCTTGAGGGCTT
The DNA here is from genome assembly GCA_034667865.1 of Gammaproteobacteria bacterium. GTDB lineage: Bacteria > Pseudomonadota > Gammaproteobacteria > Steroidobacterales > Steroidobacteraceae > Bog-1198. The sequence continues at coordinate 1,276 of JAXDQN010000244.1, read as the reverse complement.
GAACTCGAATTGCTTCGTTGACTGGCGGGATCGCTCCATCGGCCTCAATTGCCACGATCATTCTCCATCTTCACCGCTGGTTGCGACTCGGAGGCGGACTCTTGCTTGCGAAGGATATAGGTGTCCATGATCCAGCCTTTCTTTGCTCGCGCGCTCGCCCGTGTTTGTTCAATCTGTTCGCTCAACTCTTTCAAGGGTCCTGCGAGCAGGATCTCGTCCGGGGTTCCAAGGTACGCGCCCCAATAAATGTCCGTGTCCTCGGATGTCAGCGACTTGAATGCGCAATGGCCGTCGAGCAGCACGACCGTCGTGGTTCCACCGGCCGGCAGCTTTTCCGTGAGCCGCCGCCCCGTTGTGACCTGAACCGTCTCCCCAATTTCATTTAAGGGAATCTTATGGCGGGCCGTGAGCGCTTGAATGCTGGTTATTCCGGGGATGACCTCCAGATCCAGTGTCAAGGTGCCGCGCTCAATGACTCGCTTGATGACGCGAAGTGCGCTGTCATAGAGCGACGGGTCTCCCCAAATCAGGAACGCTCCGCATTCGCCATCCTGGAGCTGTGCATGCAAGACCTTTTCGTAGAGTAATGCGCGCTCCTCATGCCAGCGTGTGACAGCGGTTTCATAACAAACCGGGGCACGATCCCGTTCCGGATCCGGAATCTCGACGCTGCGGTATGGTTTCCCCCGCATGTAGCGCTCGCAAATGTCTTTTCGTGCATCGACCAAATCGGCCGTGTTGGAGCCTTTGTCTGTAATGAATACGACATCCACTTGTTCGAGCGCTTTGATCGCTTGAATCGTGATGTAGTCAGGATTCCCTGCGCCGATCCCAATGAGCTTCAACCTTCGCATGCGAGTCTCGCGGTCGAGGCATCTGCAGGGGCGGGCGCGCCCGCTGGTTTCAGCGCTGTGAGCAGCGCTTGGCGAATAGGGACGATATGGCCGATCGCGACCAGTGCGGGGGCCGCGAAATTCGCGGCACGCGCTTCGCTGGCGACGCGATCCAGTCGCGAGACCAGCACCTGTTCGTCGGCCATGGTTGCGGAGGCGATCACGGCCGCGGGAGTGTCTGCCGCCAACCCACCGCGCATCAAGGCAGACGCGATCCGTTCCAAATTGCGCAAGCCCATGTAAAGCACGATGGGCTGGCCGGTGCGCGCGAGCGCGGACCAATCGAGGCTGCTCTGTTCGTCGGGATCATGACCCGTCGCGAGGATGATGGCCTGATTGACTCCCCGCATGGTGGCCGGAATATGCACGCTCGACAACCCGGC
>JAXDQN010000243.1:0-8903 GCA_034667865.1 Gammaproteobacteria bacterium | reverse complement strand
TTGACGCCCTTGTTCTGGGCAGGCGCCCTAGCTGCGACTGCCCTGCTGATCGCCGGCGGTCGGGATCTCCGCCTCGGTTCCGGGAACGGCGCCCGCGCCTAACTCGTCGAAGCAAGTCACCCGCACGTGCGCATCGCCTGGGCCCGCGAGCCCGACACCGGTGCTGCTCAGGATTGATCGGCTGAAATTCGGCGCACGCGTCTGACTGTACTGCGGATGCGTCCCCAGGTGAGTCAGTATCGCGCGCCCGATGGCCGTCGCGACATAGCGGCTCGAGGCGAACGCAGTCCACGTCGCGCTCCCCAAGCTGTCGATCACGGCGGCTGCGCCGACCGCTTGCGCAATCATCTGCGAGGCCTCGTTCTTCGAAAACGTCACCGCATCCAAAGAACTGTCCAGACCTCCGGCCCGTTCGCGCGTCATCAGCAGCAAGACTCCAAAGGCATGCCGGCGCACGCCTGCGGGTAAGTTGGCCGACTGCAGCCGCTGCCGCAAGACGCCCCACGACTCGCGTTCTTCATCCGGATCTGCGTTCAGATGCCCAAAGTACTGGGTGTAGGGCGCAATGATGAAGTGTTGCCCACGCAGGTGGTTCTCGCGGACGTACTGCAGTCGGCAGTCCACCGGGTAGGCTTCGCTGGCGGCATCGATGGCCTCGATCACGAACTCTTCGTAGCCTGGAAAAGCGTCCAGTAAGGCGGCAATGAACATGTCGCCCGTCATCCGCCCGGCTATATCAAGATGTAATTCCACGCCCCTTAGCTCCCCTGCGCCTCAACAATTGGGGTGGCGTCGGTAGTGTCTGACCAAGAATATACCGGCCATCATGCCCAGTACAGTCGCCGCGCCTGCGGCGCCGTAGGGCGAGCGCACCACATCGCCCCGCACCTCCGCAGACAAGTCTTCGGCCACGCGCTTGGCGAGAACTCCGGCCATCACCACATTGGCACAACCCTTCAGCAGTCTTGCCATGTCCAGCATGCGGATCAGCCTCGGCGTCGTAGCGTCGGGAGGTGGAGCGGATGGATCTCGGCGACGTTTCCGGGCGCCGATGACTCGGGGGCCAGGATTCCGCGTTGATTGGCGGCACGGTACGAGTCTGACAGGTTCAGATAGTACTGCAGCTGGGCGTGCGTGCGCACCAGCAAGAAAAGATTAACTCGATCCGATAAGTGCTTGACCATGCTGACGGTATACCGGCAGCTCAGCGATAGGGTATGTCATCCAGGCTCGGAAGCCCGTGTAGGAATCCGCCGAAGAAATTCCCGCGCTAGGCGGCGGCCTCATGCCGCAGGAAGTCCAACACCAGTCTTTCTGCCTTGCGCGCGGTTGCGGATACCAGGCTGCCGTTGAAGCTTTTGTGGATGCTGCCGCTGCGCCAGCTGTCGAAAACGGCTGGATTGATATAGGACTTGCGGCAAACTGCCGGCGTATTGCGCAGTTCGACCGCCACTTGCTTCACCACCTCGGTAATCCTCTTCTTGTAGGAATGGTCGCTCGGCGCCTCGGGCAACTCGGTGGCAGCCAGCAGGGTAATGGCATGCAGAGTCGCGCCCCAGGTGCGGAAGTCCTTGGCGGTGAAATCATCCCCCATGGCTTCCCGCAGATAATCATTCACCTGACCGGAATCAATGGGGCAGCGCTGGCCATCGTCATTGATGTACTGAAACAAATCCTGCCCGGGAATTTCCTGACAGCGCCGCACGATTTTCACGATGCGCTTATCGTCGATCAGAATCTCGTGCTGCACCCCGCCCTTGCCGCGAAAATTCAAGACCGCACGGCCGTCGCGAATGAACTTCACATGCCGATTGCGCAGCGTCGTCAATCCGAAGCTTTTGTTGTCGCGCGCATATTCGCTATTGCCGATGCGCACCCGGGTGGCGTCCAGCAAACTGACCACCACGGCGAGTACTTTTTCCCGTGGCAAGTCCGGCAATGCGAGATCCCGATTGAGCTTGCGCCGCAGCTTTGCCAACTGCTCGCCAAAAGACACCATGCGCCCAAACTTGGCGCTGTCGCGGACTTGGCGCCAATCTTCATGGTAGCGATATTGTTTTCGGCCGCGCGCATCGCGGCCCGTGGCCTGCAGATGGCCGCGCTCCTGCAGGCTGATCCACACATCGCGGTAGGCCGGCGGAATGGCGAGGCTCGCGATCCGCTTCAAGTGCTTTTCCGCCGCCAAACGTTGATTCTCGGGCGTCACATAGCGAAAGCCTCGGCCGACCCGCAACCGTCGAATGCCGGGTTCTGCGTCGGATACGTAAATAAGCCCGGCTTCAATGGCCATCTGCGCTGCTTCGGCAACGCTGGCGCTGGGCTTATCGACTTCGCTTGAGACTTTGAGGCTCATGACGAAGGGCTTGTAGCAGGTCGATTTCCGCTCCGCTATGGACGCGCGCCGACGTCTTGTAGGACAAACCGATTGGCATGCGGTTTCTGAGACGTGGTTCATGCTGCACGCCCGCCGAGCGGCGTAACACCCTTAACATAAGCTTGCGGAGATAACCGGGCGAAAACTCAGCTTTTCCTACCGCCTTTGACGGTTTTGGCTGCTCGCAACGCGGCTAGCGCCCGTTCAATCTGGCTGCCTTAACTGTTGTGGAGTCCAGAATGAAACACATGATTGCAGCATTGATGCTCGCGGGTCCTATAGCCGCATTCGCCGCCTCGAATCCCGACGCCGCCTTTTTCAAAAACGCGGCTGAAGCCGGCATCTCGGAAGTCGAAGTCGGAAAGCTGGCCCAAGACAAGGCCAGTAGCCAGAAGGTCAAGGACTTTGGCGCCATGATGGTGAGCGATCATTCGGCGGCGAATGACAAGTTGAAGGCTTTGGCGGCGAGCAAGGACGTAAGCCTTCCCAGCAGTTCGGGCGTGGGGCAGATGGCGACCAAGGCGAAACTGGAAGTACTGAGCGGCGAGACCTTCGACAAGTCCTATATCAAAGGTCAACTCAAGGCGCATCGCGGCGCAGTTGCGTTATTCAAGAAGGAGAGCGGCACGGGCCAAGACCCAGAAGCCAAGGCCTTCGCTACAGCAACATTGCCGACGCTGCGCTCGCACTTGAAGGCTGTTACGGCCCTGGCCACCGAGGCCGGCGTCAGCACCAAATAGACCTAGCGGCCCTTAGGCGGACCGGCGGCAACGAAGTCGCCGGTCCGCGACAAAGATTCCCAGCGCCCGGGCATGCGATAATTAGACCGCGACAGGTCTGCGCAGGGATGTTCGTGCTGATACATAAAGCTCGGGCCTTTTTCGAAAGCACGGTTAAACTGCGCGAAAACCGCTCGACCAGCTATGTTTTCGGCTTGGCGATGATTGCATTGGGCCTGCTGGCTCGATTGATGCTGGCGCCGCAATTAGCCGGCTTCCCGTTCCTGACGTTTTTTCCCGCCATCATCCTGACCGGCTTCATCTGCGGCTGGCGGCCGGCGCTGGTGGCGGCCATATTCGGCGGTTTCGCCGCGCGCTACTTTTTCGTCAATGACGATACCCTGCCCATGCGCATGGCCGCGGCCTCGAGCTGGGTGGGCTACGCACTCTATATGTTCGCCGTCGTGGTGGTCCTCGTTCTGGTGGGTGTCATGCATTCGGCTTTTCGCGATTTCTCCGCCAGCGAGGCGCAACGCGAACGCCTGACGGAAGAACTGGAGTCCCGGGTTCGGGACCGAACCGCCGATCTCGAGGAGGCCAATCAACGGCTGCGCGATGAAGCCATGTCACTGGCCGCCGCCGAAGAGACCATTCGCCAGATGCAAAAGATGGAAGCCGTCGGTCAGTTGACCGGCGGAGTAGCGCATGACTTCAATAACATGCTGGCTATCATCGTCGGGTCGCTGGACATCGCCAAGCGGCACCTTCACAAGGATGGGGCCAAGGCTGAGCGTTTCATTGCCAATGCTTTGGAAGGCGCCCAGCGGGGCGCGCAGCTGACCTCGCGTCTGTTGGCGTTCTCTAGACAACAGCCCTTGGATCCCCGCCCTCTCGACGCCAACGCGCTGGTGCGCGACATGTCCGAGCTGCTGAGGAGATCGCTGGGAGAAACCATCGCTCTGGAGAGCCGGCTGGCCGACGATTTATGGCGAACCTTTGCCGACGCATCGCAGCTGGTGAGCGCCATCATCAATCTGTGCGTCAACAGCCGCGATGCCATGCCCGACGGCGGGACCTTGATGGTGGAGACATCGAATGCGGAGTTCGATGAGCCCGATGGCGGCCCGCATGGCGACGCGCGGGCGGGTCCCTACGTCTGCGTCGCGGTAACGGACACGGGAACCGGGATGACGCCCGAGGTCGCGGCGCGCGCGTTCGATCCGTTCTACACGACAAAACCCACCGGCCAGGGAACCGGCTTAGGTCTGTCCCAGGTTTACGGCTTCGTGAAGCAATCGGGCGGCCACATCACCATCTACTCGGAACCGGGCCGCGGCACGACCATGCGCATCTACCTGCCGCGCTTCTTCGGACCGGATGAACTGCCCACCACCGAGGTCAAACTGCCCTTAAGCCACGACCTCAACAAGGAAGTCATCTTGGTGGTGGAAGATGAAGATCGGGTGCGCACCATGACCGTGGAGGCCCTGCGCGGACTGGGTTACGAGGTGATTCCCGCCTCCGGGCCGCAACAGGCGATTGACGGGTTGAACTCCCACCGACACCTGCATTTGCTGTTCACCGACATCGTCATGCCCGGCATGAACGGTCGAGCATTGGCGGATCGCGTCAAGGCGATTCGCCCGTCCGTCAAAGTGTTGTATACCACCGGCTACACGCGCGATGCGGTCATCCACAATGGCATGCTGGATCGCGACGTGGCATTTCTGCCCAAGCCATTCACCGTCGATCAGCTGGCGCATAAAGTTCGGCAAACCTTAGATGCAGCCGTGAAAGCGTCGTAGGCGCTGTCCCACGCTAGGCGACGGCGGCAAGCGCCTTCTTAAGGGCCGCCGGCAACCGTATGGTGACGCCATCGCGGTCGGCGCATCACAAATCGGGTACCCACATGCTTCACTATGCCGTCGTCTTTCTGATCATTGCTTTGATTGCCGCAGTCCTCGGTTTCGGCGGACTCGCCGCCGGCGCTGCAGGCATTGCGAAAGTCCTATTCGTGGTTTTCCTCATCGGCGCCATCGTCTCGTTCTTGATGCACGGGCGCTCGCGAGTCTAAACCCCGGTTAGCAGGGAGCCGGTGTGCGCCGGCTCACCGCTATTTCGCATGCGCTGCGCGAAATGCATCACTTCGCCGGCCATGACGTCCAATGACTGCGCCACTTTGGGCAGCAAACATATGCCGCCCTCATCGAAGACGTTTTCTGCTGTATTGATGGCCACTCCCAATGGAGTCGGCCAGCCGCGCAGCGCATGCACGATGTCGCGCAGCGCGCTCAAGGTATTGACCGCGCCTGGCCAGCCGCCGGCGGTGGCGATGCACCCGACCGCGCGCCCACTGAAGTAAGGCCGCGCGTCGCCGCGCAAGTCTTCCGCATAATCCAAGGCGTTCTTGATCAAACCGGAAATACTGCCATGGTAACCAGGTGATCCTAAGATGATGCCGTCGGCGAGCGCTAATTCGGCCACCAGCGCACGGGCGCCGGCGCTTCTCTCGGGGTTGTCGGGTTGATATAGCGGCAATTGCAGCGCGGCGCCGCTGATCAGCGTGGTGCGCGCGCCGGCGCGGCGCGCGTTTTCCAGCACCTGGCGCATGGCGCGTTCAGTGGATGAATTGGGCCGCAGGGTACCGCCGACGGCAATGATGTAGGGAGATGCCATGGCGAGATCCTACACCGGATCGGGCCGGTTTCAGCGCGTTGAGCGCGCCGCCATTGCACCAAAGGGTGGTTTGGCGAACCAAACCAATGGAATCAAGAACAGGTACATCAACCCCAACAAATTGAATACGTCGTTGACACCCATGGTGGATGCTTGGCCGGAAATGACCAGATCGACATATTGGGACGCGCCCGTCGCGGAAATTCCATGGGTAGACAGTTGCGCCTGATACTGAGTCCATGCATCCGAGGAGTTGCGGATATGTTCGGTCAACACCGCATGGTGGTAGTCGGTGCGGCGATTCCATGCCCACACCGTAATGGCCGTGGCGAAGCTGCCCGACATGGTGCGCACGAAGTTGCTGACTCCGGATGCCGAGGCCAATTCATTCGGCGCCACGCCGGACATGAGAATTTGATTCAGCGGCAGAAAGAAAAATGCGATGCCCAAACCTTGCAAAAATCTTGGCGTCGCAAATTGCGCGAAGCTGGCGGTGTCGTTCAAAGTCGCCGTCCAAAAAATTGCGCCGCCGAACACCACGAAGGCAAAACTGGCTGCCAGCCGCAGATTCAGCCTGTTCATGTTGCGCCCGACGAACGGCGCCGCGACCAGCGCCAACAATCCCACCGGGGCGACGGCCAATCCCGCCCAGGTGGAGGTGTAGCCCACGGTGGTCTGCAGCCAGAGCGGAAAAATGATGTTCACGCCGGACAGCGCAAAGTAGGACAGGCCGACGACCAGCGTGCCGACACGAAAATTGCGTCCCGCAAACAGGTGCAGGTCGACCACCGGGTGCTTGTCGGTGAGCTCCCAGGGGATGAAAAATGACAGGGCGACGATCGAGGTGATTGCCGCGGCGATGATGGCCGGCGAACTGAACCAGTCCTTCTCATTACCATTGTCGAGCATGAACTGCAGGCTGCCCACGCCGATCACCAGCAGCGCCAGGCCGATGCTATCGATGGGCAGCTTCACGATCTTGGACTCGCGCTTCCTCAAGATGGACCAGCTGGCGATGGCCGAGAAGGCGCCGACCGGCAGGTTGATGTAGAACAGCCATGGCCACGACAGATTGTCGGTGATCCAGCCGCCCAAGATCGGCCCGCAGATGGGCGCAATCATGATCACCATCGACCACAGGGCTATGGCCATGCCGCGACGCTCGCTCGGATAATTGCGCAGCAGAATGGCCTGCGCCACCGACATCATGGGCCCGGAAACCAGACCCTGAATCAAACGCGCAGCCACCAGCATCGGCATGCTGGTGGCCAAGCCGCAAACGGCGGAGAACACCATGAACAGCAAAATGGACGATACGAAGGTCCGCACCTCGCCGAAGCGCCGTCCTATCCACCCCGTCAGCGGTTGCATGATGGCGGCCGCCAACATGTAGGAACTGACCGCCCAGGTACCTTCCGAGGTGCTCACGCCCATGCTTCCGGAAATCGCCGGCACGGAGACATTGACGATGGTCATGTCCAATATCTCCATGAACGATGCCGTGGCGATCGCCGCCGTCAAGAACAGCAGCTTGCCACCGTGCAACGGCGGATATTCGAAGTTGACCGGCGGCGGCGCTGCGGAGTCGGCCATCGATGCCTAGTGCGGGGCGCCCAAGTTACGTTGCACGATGGCGTCGGCTTCCTTGTTGGCCTTGTCCAAATCCTGCGCGTACACCTCGGTATCGCCGACGGTCTTGTTGCTGGTATCCATGGCGAGCACCGAACCGGTGCGAGTCGTGGTATCGACGGTCACTGTCGCTGATAGACCCACGCGCAACGGCATCTTCACCAGATCCGCATCGTCGATCTGAATTCTGACCGGCACGCGCTGCACTACCTTGATCCAGTTGCCGGAAGCGTTCTGCGCCGGGAGCAATGCGAATGCAGCACCGGTACCGGCCGCCATGCCCTGGAGGTGCGCATGAAAAATATAGGAACCGCCGTACAAATCGCTGCGCACTTCGGCAGGTTGGCCGATGCGCAAGTTGCGCAGCTGCACCTCTTTGAAGTTGGCATCCACCCACAGCGAGTTCAACGGGATCACGGACATCAATGCCTGTCCCGCCTGGAGGTGTTGACCCAGCTGCACGCCGCGTTCCGCCACATATCCTGACACCGGCGCAACCACGGCATTGCGCTGCGCCGCCACCCACGCGTCCCGATAGGCCGCCTTCGCTTCGAGCACCAAGGGGTTTTCCTCCACGGGCGTGCCGTCCACCAAGGCGCGCGACGAGGCCGCTTGACGCAACGCCTGGTTCAGCGCCGCCTGCGCCATCTGTACATTTTCCTGCGCATGGCGCACTTCTTCCGCTGCAATGGCGTAGTCAGCCAGCAGTGGTTCGCGCTTCGCCAAGTCGATCTGGGCGCGGGCTAATTCCAAGCGCCGCGACTCGATGGCGGAATCGAATTGATCGGCTGTGGCCTTTTGCTGGCGAACCTGGCGCACGGTTTGCGCCAGGGCACTGGCCGAGCGGCTCAAGGCGGTGGCGGCATCGGTGGGATCGAGTTTCACCAGGACTTGGCCGGCTTTCACCAGCTGGGTGTCGTCGGCCAATACGGCAATGACGGTGCCGGGAATCTGCGAGGAGATCACCACGCGATTGCCGTTGACGTAGGCATCGTCGGTGCGTTCGCGCGTCGACAGCACCAGCACGAAGTACGCCGCCCACAAAGCGCCGATGACGATGAAGACGCTGGCGACAATCAGTAGGAGCCGGCGCCGCCTGCCATTCGGTGGATTCTGCATGGCAGCCTCGGCTGTTGTATTCATTGTTTTGTCGCCGTTGATTCGTAACCGCCGCCCAGCGCGCGTTGCAAGGCGATGTCGGCCGAAATAGCAGCCGCGTCCAGCTGCGCAATGCCGTCGCGTTGATCGATCCAGAACTCCGCCGCCTCGAGTTCGCTGCGGGTATCGTCGAGTCCCTGGCGCACTCGCGCTGTCGCACCGTGTTTGAGGCGCACCGCCGCCGCCAGTTGCGCGGCTCGCTGCGCGCGCTGCGCAGCGAGTTGCGCCTGGGTGGTTACCTGCATGGCCACATCGCGCGCGGCGCCGATGACGGTGTCCTGATATGTGGACGCAGCCGCTTCGACCGCGGCCTGGGCGCCGCCGTAGCGGGCCCGCACGCGGCCGGC
>JAXDQN010000242.1:0-8481 GCA_034667865.1 Gammaproteobacteria bacterium | reverse complement strand
AGCCTCGTAGACCAAGGTGGGAAACAGCGATCGCAGCGCCATGCTTTACGGCGCAGCCGCGGAACCAGCGGGCGCGCGCGAATCGACAGCCCCGTAGAATCGTGCCGGACGCGGAAATCCCAGTGCTTGCGCAGCCTTGGCGTCAGCGGGCGCGATGCCGATGGCTTCAGCAGCATTACCCGCGCCCCAGGGTTCCAAATCCACTACTTTGTAGCCCATGCGGGTCAAGGCGCGTGTGGTGTCTGCCGAGAACGCATACGGCTCGCCGGCGACGGTGTCGGGCAACCACTGATGATGCATGCGCGGAGCATCGACGGCTTCCTGCAGGGTCATGCCGTGATCGATGACATTGACGATGACTTCGAGCACCGTGGTGATGATGCGCGAGCCGCCGGGCGTGCCGACGATGAGCACCGGTCTGCCGTCTTTCAGCACCAATGTCGGAGTCATGGAGCTCAAGGGGCGCTTGCCGGGCGCAATGGCATTGGCTTTACCCTGCACCAGGCCGAACAGATTGGGGACGCCGGGCTTGGCGGTGAAGTCGTCCATTTCGTCATTCAGAAAAAAGCCGGTGTTGGCGGCGATTACCTTCGCGCCGAAATCATTGTTGATGGTGTAAGTGACCGACACGGCGTTACCCAGCCTGTCCGTCACCGAATAGTGCGTGGTGGTCGGATGCTCATCGCCCGCTGCTTGACCCGGCAAGGATGCGGAGGGTGTGGCGTGGCCGGCGCGGATCTGCGCGCGGATTTCCTTGGTATGCGCTTCGGATAACAAACGTTCAGTGGGGTTTTGGATGAAAGCCGGATCGCCCAAATAAGTGTTGCGGTCCTTGTAAGCGAAGCGCATGGCTTCGGTCATGACATGAATCGAATCGGCGGAATGAAAGCCCATGGCTTTCAGCGGATAGGACGCCAATACCCGCAGCATTTCGCACAAGGTGACGCCGCCGGAACTCGGCGGCGGCGCCGAAACGATGGTATAGCCGCGGTAGCTGCAAGTGATCGGGGGAGACTCGGTGATGGTGTAGGCGGCAAAGTCTTCGATGCTGAGGATGCCGCCCGCGGCGTGGCTGGCCGCGGCGACGGCGGCTGGTATTGCGCCGTGATAAAACGCGTCCGGACCCCCATCGCTGATGGCACGCAAGGTGGCGGCGAGGTCCTTTTGCACCAGCCTATCACCGGGCGCCAAGGTTTCGCCGTGCTTGAGAAAAACTGCGGCGACGTTGGGCTGTTCGCGAAATTCCCGGGTGGCATCTTCGAGCACGTCGACATCGCCGCGTGTCACGATGAAGCCCTCGTCGGCCAGGCGAATGGCCGGCGCGATCAGGGCTGGGCGGCTTAGCGTGCCGTACTTTTGCCGCGCGGTCTCCAAGCCCATCACGGTGCCCGGCACGCCGACCGCCAAGTAACCGTTCAGACTCTTGGTGCTCACGGCATTACCGGCGGCATCCAGATACATGTTGGCGCTGGCGGCTTGCGGCGCCTTCTCGCGAAAATTGATGAAGGTGTTGCGGCCGTCGGCGAGATGAATGGTCATGAAGCCGCCGCCGCCCAGGTTGCCGCAACAGGGATGCGTGACCGCCAGCGCGTAACCCACGGCCACCGCGGCATCGATTGCGTTGCCGCCCTGGCGCAGGATGGCGGCGCCGACATCGGATGCGGCATGCTGTGCCGTCACCACCATGCCATCAGGCGACTCCAAGGCGAGCGGCGCGGCGGCGAATGCCGGCGCGCAGCACGCGGTCAAGGTACAGATGCCGGCTAAAAATGCGCGTGCAGTTGAAGCAATGATCATCGGTTGCCTTCCAAGGAGTAAACTAAAGTTCAAGTGATACAACACCTTCAAGAGTAGCGCATTGACCGGGCCAGCTGCAGCACTAGTTCTCGCGCGCGCGCAGTTTGCGTTCACGGTGTCATTTCACTTTATCTTTCCCGCTTTTTCGATCGGTTTGGCCAGTTATCTCGCGGTGCTGGAAGCGTTGTGGCTGAAGACGGGCAATGTCGTTTACGACAATTTGTTCCGCTACTGGCTCAAAATCTTCGCCATTGTGTTCGGCATGGGTGTGGTGTCCGGCTTGGTGATGTCGTACCAATTCGGCACCAATTGGTCGGTGTTTTCCGATAAGGCCGGGCCCATCATCGGGCCGCTGATGGCTTACGAAGTGCTGTCGGCGTTTTTTCTCGAAGCCGGTTTTCTAGGCGTGATGTTGTTCGGCATCAACAAGGTGGGACCGAAGCTGCATTTCTTCGCCACCTGCATGGTGGCGCTCGGCACCCTGCTGTCGGCGACGTGGATTCTAGCCGCTAATAGCTGGATGCAGACTCCCGCGGGGTGGGCTGTGAACGAGGTCGGCCAGTTCGTGGCCAAGGGTTCGTGGCTGACCATCATCTTCAATCCCAGTTTTCCCTATCGCTTCGTGCACACGGTGATCGCCGCATACCTGACGACTTCGCTGGCGGTTGGCGGCGTCGGCGCTTGGCACTTGCTGCGCGATCGATCCAATCCGGCTGCTCGCACCATGTTTTCCATGGCCATGTGGATGGCGGCGCTGGTGGCGCCCATTCAGATTTTGGCCGGCGACACCCAAGGACTGAATACACAGGACTATCAGCCGGCGAAAGTGATGGCCATGGAAGGACATTTCGACTCGTACGCCGGCGGCGCGCCCTTGGTGCTGTTCGGTTTGCCGGATCAGGCTGCGGCGCAAGTCCGATACAGCGTGGAAATTCCCAAGCTGTCCTCGCTGATTCTGAAGCATGATTGGAACGCGCCGCTGCCTGGACTCGATACCATTCCGCGCGAGGACTGGCCGCCGGTGGCCATCATCTTCTGGTCGTTCCGGATCATGGTGGGATTGGGGTTCGCGATCTTGGGACTAGGATTGTGGAGCCTGTTGGCGCGCATGCGCGGCAAACTGTATGAATGGCGCGGACTGCACCGCCTGAGTGTGTGGATGGGACCCGCAGGTTTCGTGGCGGTGATCGCGGGCTGGGTCACCACGGAGGTCGGACGACAACCGTTCACCGTGTATCATTTATTGCGCACGCTGAACTCGGTGTCGCCCATCGCGAGTCCCGCTGTCACCGGTTCGTTGATCGCCTTCGTGATCGTGTACTTCACGGCATTTTCCTCCGGCGGCATTTACATTTTGAAGTTGATGGCCAAGCCGCCGCAGGCTCATGAGCCCGCACCGGAGCACGTGCCGACACGCAGCGCGGGCATCACGCCGGCCGCGGCAATCGTTTCAGACACAGCGGATGGCGAGCGCTGATCATGCATATCGATCTCACCGTCATCTGGGCCGGCATTATTCTGTTCGCTGTCGCCATGTATGTGGTGATGGACGGCTTCGACTTAGGCATCGGCATTCTGTTTACGCGCTTTCAAGTGGGCGCCGAGCGCGACACTGCGATGAATAGCATCGCACCGGTGTGGGATGGCAACGAAACTTGGCTGGTGCTCGGCGGCGGCGGGTTGATGGCTGCATTTCCACTGGCCTACGCCATCATTTTGCCGGCGCTGTATGCGCCCATCATTGCCATGCTGCTCAGTCTGGTGTTTCGCGGCGTCGCGTTCGAGTTTCGCTGGCGCGACCCAGAGCATCGCGCGCGCTGGGACGCTGCATTTTGTTTGGGTTCGATCGGCGCTACCTTTGCGCAGGGCATTACCTTGGGCGCCTTGCTGCAGGGGATCAAAATTAGCGGGCGCGCGTATGCCGGCGGGTATTGGGATTGGCTCACGCCCTTCAGCATACTCACCGGGCTCAGCTTGATTATCGGTTACGCACTGCTGGGCGCCTGCTGGCTGATTTGGAAAACGCAAGGTGGGCTGAATACGCACGCACGCCGATACGCAAGGGTGCTGAGCCTCGGCATGCTGGCCGCCATCGCCTTGGTGAGTCTCTACACTCCGTTTCTGGACGCGCAGTACTACCGCACCTGGTTCACCGGCTTAGGGCGTTACGCCTTGGCGCTGATGCCGGTGGTGGTCGCGGGAATCGGCATTGTGTTGTACCGCCGAATTGCTACCGGACACGATTCGCGGCCATTCCTGCTTACCTTGAGTTTGTTTGGGCTGTCGTTGCTAGGCCTGGGCATTTCGATGTGGCCGGATCTGATTCCCGGCAGATTGTCGATCTGGGATGCGGCGGCGCCGCCCAGCAGCCAGTCGTTCATGTTGGTGGGCGCCTGCATTCTGCTGCCGCTGATACTGGCGTACACAGCGTGGGCCTACTGGGTGTTTCGCGGCAAAGTTGCGCACGAGGGCTACCATTAACCGATTTATGTGGCTGATTGCGATTTGGGCCGCAAGCGTTGCGTCGCTCGGTGTTATCGCAGTAATTCTTCGCTGGATTGTAAAAATTACTAACACAGGTTGGTGAGCGCTTAGCTCAATGCGTGGATAGTCCATGGCATGAGCGGCACTCAAATCCTCGACCGCACGGCATTGCAGCGCCGAATCGCGCGCATGTTGTCCGCATTTCGAGTCGTCGCCGCGCACATGGCCAGGCGCGACGAGGACGAATCGGCGCTGCATCTGGCGGGCAGAATTGGCGCCATCGGACGCGCGGCGCTGGCGGACGGCTACGGTATGGATCTGGAGTCGTTGGTGCTGGACGAGTTGGCGGCGCATACGGTGAAGCCCGATCAATATGAGGTTCGCGGCGTCGACGTCCACCTGCACGACGGCGCCGCTCAGCTGATCAGCCTTGCCATTCACGAGCTCGCGACCAATTCCGTAAAATATGGCGCCTTGGCGCAGCCTGGCGCGCGGCTGCGCGTGCTATGGTGGTACGCGGGAGGCTCGGAATCGCAGCGGCTGCATTTCGAGTGGAGCGAGGAGGGGATGCAGTTGGCTGCCGGTGTGCCGCGCGCGGTAGGTTTCGGATCTGATGTGGTCCAACGCCTAATCGCAAAGGAACTGCATGGCGTGGGCGAATTGACGTTCTCGGATTCCGGCATGCGCTGCGTCATTGAAGTTCCGTTGAGCGAGGCGCTACACAAAGATGAATAATCCGCTGCTGCGCAAGCTGGCGAATTTTACCGAACTGTCGGCTGAAGAAAAGAACGCAGTCGATGAGTGTTGCGGCGATGCGCGCTACTTCAGCGCCGGCGAAGATGTCATTTCTCAAGGCGATCGCACCGGTGGCGTCAAGCTGCTGCTCGAGGGCTTCGCCTGCCGCTACAAGATGCTGGAGGATGGTCGCCGGCAAGTAGTGGCTTACTTCGTGCCCGGAGACTTATGCGACCTGCGCGTTTTCATTTTGAAGCGCATGGATCACTCGATCGGCGCGGTGGGCGCCTCCAAGGTGGCGACCATATCGCCGGACAATGTTCTAAGGCTGACCAACACCTATCCGGCGCTGACCCGGGCGCTATGGTGGTCGACTCTGGTCGAGGAGGCGATCGCGCGCGAGTGGATCGTCAACGTAGGCCAGCGCAACGCGTTGGAACGCATGGCGCATCTATTTTGCGAGTTGCTGTACCGCTTTCGGGCGGTGGGATTGAATGAGGGCATGTCCTGCACGCTGCCGCTGACCCAGGTGGAACTTGCCGAAACGCTGGGCTTGTCGGCGGTGCATGTGAACAGGACTTTGCAGGCGCTGCGCAAGCGCAAGCTGATTACGCTGGAGAACGGCACGTTGACCATCGAGAATCTCGAGGAGTTAAAAGCAGTGTCATTTTTCAACCCCGATTATTTGCACTTGGACTATAGCAACGAGAAGCCGCAGTCGGCGGAGCGCGAAGGCAATTAAAACCGCAGCGACCCATGTCGGGGCTGCTATCAGAAACAGATTATGCAGTACAACGAACATCAGCTAGCTCAGCTCGCTGCCATCGTGGCCGCAGGCATGTTGCGTGGTTCCGAATTGCTGGATCGTAGCGGCGATAAGGAACATGCACGCGCCGCCGCTCGAGGGGTGGCTAAAGTCAGCCTATTGGTGGCGCGGCATATTTTGGTTGGCGCGCACGTCGCGGCGCAAAAAGAAGACGAGTTGGAGCTGCTGTACGACGACGCGGATTTTCTGTAGTTGTTCGGTGGCTGACCGCGTCGCGCAGCAACGCAACTGCACGAGTTCCTAAGGAACCGGCGTAGCCAGGGGCTGGCCCTTGTCGACGATCCAGCTGGAGACGGCGACGCCACCTTCGCCATTGGGTAGCGCGACCACGCTGTGCACCGCGCCGCGCGGATTGAAAAAACTGTCGCCGGCTTTGAGCACGCGGTCGGGCTGACCTTGGGTCTTGAGAATGATGCTGCCTTTCAACACATAGCCGGATTCATCGCCGGGGTGGGTATGAAAACCGATGCTGGACCCGGCCGGCAAGGTGGCGGTGCCGATCACAATCTCCTTGCCGGGCACGCCTGATTGGTCATGGCGTTCCATGATATTTCTCACCACTTGAGCGGGTGCCTTGGGTTCGTCAGCCGTTGCGTTGACGGACAGTATCGCGATGGCGATCAAGGAGATGGGTATCAATTTCATTATTGATCTCGCTTTGTGTAGGAAATTCGATAGATCACATTGCCGCCGTCTTCGCTCATGAGCAACGAACCATCGGCCAACTGCACGGTTGCGACGGGGCGGCCCCAAACACTGGCGTCGTCGACCACGAAACCCGTCAAGAAGTCTTCGTAGTCTCCCACCGGTTCAGCGTTCTTCATATGCACGCGCACCAGCTTGTAGCCGGTGCGCAGGCTGCGATTCCAAGAGCCATGAAGGCCGACGATGGCATCGCCGACATAGTCAGCCGGAAATGCTGATTTGCCGCTGCCGGCCGTGTAGAAGGTCATGCTCAGCGAGGCCGAATGCGATTGATACAGCACGTCGGGAACGGACACCTTATCCTTGAGGTCAGGCCGATCGCCTTTGAGCCGCGGGTCTTCATTGGGCCCCAGGTAGTACCAGGGCCAGCCAAAGAAACTGCCGCGCTTCACGCGCGTCGAATAGTCGGGCACCAGATCATCGCCGAGTGCATCGCGCTCATTGGTGGTGCACCACAGTGCGCCGTTGGCCGGCTGCACGGTGAGACTCACACAATTGCGGATACCGGTGGCGAAATTGACCGGCGCGCCCGGCGATGCGGCATCGAATACCAGCACCGCCGCCCGATGGTCTTCGCCGTCCCATGCCGCGCCCAGTCCATGCTGGGCTTCCCAGGCTTTGATTTGCTCGGCCGATTTCTTGGGCATGCTCTCGGCAACATTCGATCCCGATCCCACCGACACGAACAGCTGCGTGCCGTCGGCGGAGAACGCAATATCGCGGGTGGAATGGCCGCCGGTGGGCAGTTGCGACACCACGACCTGCGCTGCTGCGCGCGCCACGACATCGCCGGTCTGAAATGGATACCGAATCACGCGATTGGTTTCGGCGACATACAGCCACTGCGGATGCTCCGCGTTGGGATACAGGGCAATGCCGAAGGGTTCCTTCAGTCCTTTGGCGAACACATCGCTGGAACTGACTCGAGAGCCGTCCGCGGCAGGGTGCAGGATGGTCACGCGGCCGCCTGAGATCTCGGTGACCAAGATATCGCCGTTATGCGCCAGCAGCATTTTGCGAGGTCCTGACAGGCCGGTGGTTGCGAAGGGCTCAATGCGGAATCCCGGCGGCAACGACAGCGTCGCGCCCGCCGGCTTCGGCACCACGGACGTATTGTTGCGAGACGAACTGGTGGCATAGGGCGCGGGCAGGGATGCCGCGCTGATGCGATGGACCTTTCCCGGCGCATCCAAGCGCCAATTGGCGGATGCGACGCTGCTGCTGGGAACCGCAGAGGAGGGTGAAGTCGTCGATTGCGATTTACCGAGCGATTGAAAGTAAGCGATCAGGCTGTCGCGGTCCGTTTCGCTGGGTACCGCGACCGCCATGGTCGTGCCCGGCACCACGGAAGCCGGCGCCGCCAAGAAGCGCTTCAGCGTGGGCGGATCCCAGGTCAACATGGAGGTGCGCAAGGCGGCGCTGTAGGCAAAGTTCGGCGCGCGGCCGGCAGCGCGGTCCATCACCCCGGCGAGCGACGGACCTTGTGCGCCGCCGTTGTCGGCGGATTCGGCGGAGTGGCAGACGCTGCAGCGTTGACTGAAGATCTGCTTGCCGGCGGCTGCGTCGGCAGCGAAGGACGACGAGTACTCGGTGAGGCCCCCAAGCATGCAAATCAGGATCAATGGTTTATTCAAGGCCGCTCCCCAGATGACGCTTAGGGAAATATAGCGCACCCCGGTACAATCTTCTCAATCATGCAACTATTTGAAAGTACTCTGCTGTTGCTGGCGATTGCGGTAGTGCTGATGCAAGTCGCTCGGCGGCTGCGCGTACCCTATCCCTCTCTCCTGGCTTTGGTGGGTGGTTGTGTGGCCCTGATGCCGTTCGCGCCGCACTTGAACATCGACCCGCGCCTTGCGCTGGCCTTGTTCGTCGCGCCGGCGGTGATGGATAGCGCTTTCGATCTGCCGCCGCGTGAGTTGCTGCGCATGTGG